>JAZQUO010000011.1:0-34239 GCA_045631325.1 Oscillospiraceae bacterium | reverse complement strand
AGCAACAGTTGCATTTGCAACAGTTTTCAAACTTTCAGCAAAAAGGAGGAATATTAAATGCCGAAATTTATGAAAAGTCTTAATATAATAAGCCGGTGCCAGTTTGCATACCGTTCAAAAAATTCCGAAGGCGAACTAAGCCCGCTCCACCATTCCCTTGTTCTTGCAATTTGCCGGGAACCGGGCAGAAGCCAGGACGAACTTGCAAAAGATATCTGCATCGACAAAAGCGGCGTTGCAAGGGCGCTTGCTTCCCTTGAGGAAAAGGGTTTTGTTGAAAGGAAAACCGACCCGGAAAACAAAAGGAAAACCCTTGTTTTTCCGACGGAAAAGCTTCTTGGAACAATTCCTTCCGTAAGGAAAATCACCGCGGATTGGAACAGACTTGTTTCCGAAGGAATTTCGGAAGAGGAATTTGCGGTTTTTCAGTCCGTTCTTTTCAGAATGGAGAAAAACGCAAGAGAAATTATTGAAAACGAGGAGGCGAAGCCGGAAAAATGAATTTTCTTTTGAAATATCTTGAACCTTTCAAAAACCGGATGCTTATCGGTTTTTCAATCAAAGTTTCCGGAACGGTTGCGGAACTTTTTCTCCCCTATATAATGACGCATATTCTTGACAACGTAATCGGAACGCTTCTTGTTGAAAAAGTTGTTTTCTGGGGAATTATAATGATAATCTGCGCGGGGCTTGCCTGCGCCGGAAACATAATCGCCAACAGAATGGCGGCGAAAACATCGAAGGATTTTTCGAAAAAGATGAGGAAGGATCTTTTTGAAAAGACTCTTTATCTTTCCGAATCCGACACGGACAGATTCACGATTCCTTCGCTTGAATCGAGAATCACCACCGACACTTACAACGTGCACAACTTTGTAAGCATGATGCAGCGAATGGGCGTTCGCGCGCCGATTCTTTTAATCGGCGGTCTTGCAATAAGCTTTTTTATGGACCCGAGCCTTGCGCTTATCATGCTTGCGACTCTTCCGTTTATTTTCATCACGGTTTATTCCATTTCCCGGAACGGCGTTCCGCTTTACGCAAAAGTTCAGGAAAGAGTTGACAGCATGGTGCGCGTTGTCCGCGAAGATACCCAGGGAATCCGCGTAATCAAGGCTCTTTCGAAGAACGATTACGAAAACCGACGCTATGACGAAGTGAACCTTGCCCTTTCAAAAGAGGAACGCAGGGCGGGAACGATCATGGGTTCGGTAAACCCAATTATGACCGTTCTTATGAACCTTGGAATCACCGCCGTTGTTGCGGTAAGCGCTTTCACCGTTCAGAAAGGGATTTCCACCCCCGCGACCGTAATCGCTTTTGTGCAGTATTTCACCCTTATTTCCATGGCGATGATGGTAATTTCGAGAATTTTTGTAATGTACACAAAATGCGCCGCTTCCGCAAAGCGAATTGCGGAAGTTCTTGAAACCCCGGACAGATTCTTCGTCACCGAAGACGATTCCGAACCGGACGAGAAAAATTTTATTTCTTTTGAAAACGTTTCTTTTTCCTATCTCGGAAAGAAAAACAACATCGACTGTCTTTCCGTTTCCGTTCCGAAGGGCGGAACTCTTGGAATAATCGGCGCAACCGGAAGCGGAAAATCAACTTTTGCGAAACTTCTTATGCGTTCCTATGAAGCGGATTCCGGAAAAATCAGAATCAACGGAAGGGATATCACTTCCTACAGCCGCGAAGAACTTACTTCCATGTTCGGCGTTGCGCTTCAGAACGATTTTCTCTATGCGGATACAATCGGGGAAAATATTTCCTTCGGGCGCGACCTTTCCGAAGAGGAAATCCGAAGAGCGGCAAAAATTGCTCAGGCGGAGGATTTTATTGAAGGACTTCCGGAAAAATACAACCACGTTATCGCGCCGAAAGGAACGAACCTTTCCGGCGGCCAGCGCCAGCGACTTCTTATTGCAAGGGCGGTTGCCGCAAAGCCGGATATCATAATTCTTGACGATTCTTCTTCCGCGCTTGATTACAAAACCGACGCGGCGCTTCGCAAAGCGCTTGATTCCGAACTTTCCGGTTCCACCGTTATCACCGTTGCCCAGAGAGTAAGTTCCGTAAAAAACTGCGGCGAAATTCTTGTTCTTGACAACGGAAAAGTTATCGGAAGAGGAACCCACGAGGAACTTCTTGAAAACTGCCCCGAATATAAAGAAATCAGCGATTCACAGATGGGAGGTGCTTTTGTTGACTGAAAATAAACCGAAAAACACAAAAGCCATTCTCATCCGGCTTGGAAAATACGTTCTCCATGAATGGCCGCTTTTCTTTTCCGCGGTAATCTTCACCCTTCTTTCGAACCAGCTTTCGCTTCTCGGACCGAAATATTCCGGTGCTGCTATTGACGCAATAAGTCTTTCCGGCGGAAACGACCTTACCTCAGTCTGGGAAAACGTTATAAGAATGGCAGTATGCTATGCGGTTTCCGCGGTTCTTGCCTATTTCCTTGCGGTAATTATGGTGCATCTCAGCCAGAGGATCGTTTACCGGATGAGAAAACAGCTTTTTGAAAAGCTGAACACACTTCCTGTCGGATATTTTGACACCCACCCCACCGGCGATATCATAAGCAGAATTTCCTACGATATCGATACCATCAACACTTCCCTTTCCCATGACCTTGTTCAGGTTCTTACAAGCGTTTATACCGTAATCGGCTCTCTTGCTTTCATGTGGAATATATCGAAACCGATGATCCTTATTTTTGCATTCACCGTTCCCGCTTCGATTCTTTTCACCCGTTACCGTTCAAAAAAAGTCCGTCCGCTTTTCAGCGAACGTTCCAGAAAACTCGGTGAACTTAACGGATTTGCGGAAGAAATGCTTTCCGGAACCAGAAGCATTGAAGCTTACGGAAAACAGGACGTTATCTCCGGAAGATTCAACCAGAGAAACGAAACCGCAATGGAAGCTTATTACAAAGCGGAATATCACGGCGCGACCCTTGGTCCTTCCGTAAACTTCATCAACAATCTTTCAATGTCCCTTGTTGCAATGCTCGGCGGAATCCTTTATATGCTTTCTGTCGGCGGAAAATTCGAGGAAACCTCGATTTTCTTCATCACACTCGGCGGCGTTGCGCAGTTTGTTCAGTATTCCAGAAAATTCGCAGGCCCAATCAACGAATTTGCAAATATCCTTCACGAATTCCAATCCGCTTTTTCCGCAGCGGAAAGGGTTTTCCGAATCATTGACGAAGAACCGGAACCCGCAGACAAACCGGATGCGGAAAATCTTGAAAAAGTTACCGGATTTGTTGAAGTTGATGACGTTTCCTTCGGTTACGTTCCGGAAAAACCTATCCTCAAAAACGTTTCCGTAAAGGCCGAACCCGGAAAGACCATTGCAATAGTCGGTCCGACAGGCGCAGGTAAAACAACGATAATCAATCTTCTTATGCGTTTTTATGACGTTGATTCCGGTGAAATCCGCCTTGAAGGAATTCCTTCAAAGAATATAAAACGCGCCGACCTTCGTAAGGCTTTCACAATGGTTCTCCAGGATACATGGCTTTTCCACGGAACGATTTTTGAAAATATTGTTTACGGAAGAGAAAACGCAACTCTTGAGGAAGTAAAAGCAGCCGCAAAAGCCGCAAGGATCGACGAATATATTGAAAGTCTTCCGGAAGGTTACGATACCGTTCTTTCCGATGACGGCGTCAATATTTCAAAAGGACAGCGCCAGCTTATCACTATTGCAAGGGCTTTTCTTTCAAAAGCGCCCATGCTTATTCTTGACGAAGCAACTTCCAACGTTGACTCCAGAACAGAGATAAAAATTCAGGAAGCTATGAACGAACTTATGAAAGGACGCACCTGTTTTGTAATTGCGCACCGCCTTTCCACAATTCAGAACGCGGACAATATTCTTGTTGTACGTGACGGAACAGTTACCGAACAAGGCACCCACGAAGAGCTTCTTGAACTCGGAGGATTTTACAGCACTCTTTACAATTCCCAGTTTGCATAATTTGAGCACATTTTCAAAAAAGCTGATGCTCATGCGGAAATATATATAAAAAAAGGACGGCAGAGCCGTCCTTTTTTGATTACAGTGTTTTATATTTCGGTATTATATCGCCGCGGATAAGACTTCCGAGCACGGATTCAAGCATAACTCCGTGACGGGGGTCGCTTCCGTAGCTGAAGGTTGTTTTTACACAAAGTTCTGCAAAATCCGTTGCCTTTCCGATAGCAATCGGAAGGCTTGCTCCTCCAAGCATTGCTCCGATAAGTACCGACGCAAAGATATCGCCGCAGCCGGGATAATGCACCGGAATATATTCACATGGAGAATACCAGAAAGAACCCTGTTCCCCGTCATAACCGATGTTTGCAAGGATTCCGGAAGCAAGTTCGACTCCTGTAACAACGATTTTTTTCGGGCCGAGGTTATGAAGTTTAAGAAGAAGGCTTCTTGCCTCTGTTACGGTAAGAGGTTCAGTTCTGAAACTTTCGCCGAGGAGCATTGCTGCTTCCGTTATATTAGGAGTTATCACATCCGCAACGGCAACCAGCTCCTTCATTCTGCTTTGCAGACTTTTTGTGCAGGTTTTATAGGCTTTTCCGTTGTCGCCCATAACCGGGTCAACAATTTTAAGCGCATCTGGATAACTTTTGAAAAATTCAAGGCAGGAATCAACCTGTTCCTCGCTTCCGAGGAAGCCGGAATATACCGCCTCAAAATCGATATTGAGATTTTTGTAATGTTCAAGTGCAGGTTTTATATAATCGGTAAGGTCGCGGAAAACAACCTCGCCGAATCCGCCTGTATGGGTTGAAAGAACCGCGGTAAGAACCGGGCAGACCTGGTTTCCCATCGCGGAAAGAACGGGAAGTATTACAGAAATCGAACATCTTCCGAAACCGGAAAGATCATGTATTGCGGCAACTCTTGCCGGTCTTTTTTCCATCGGGAAACACCTCTTCAAAAAGTCTTTTTATTGATAAAACCCGCTCCGCCAACAATGGAGTTTTTTTAAAAATTTTTCAAAAAATTCCGGGTATCTGTTTTTAAAATCCGCAGAAAATATTTTTACAATATATTGATTGGAGGGATTTTAATGAATAAAACAGTTTCCGCAATAATGTCCGGCGCAGCAGCCGCGGCAGCCGTTGGAACGGCAGTTTATATGATGAACGGAAACCGAAACAGCAATATGCGAAGAATGCGAAAAAACGCCGCAAAAACCGTTAAAGCTGTTGGCAGCATTGCAAACGGAATTTCCGGAATCATGCGTTAATTGAGTTCGTCAATCGTAAGGCCGTAACTTGGAAGGAATTCTTCCACAAAAATTTTTGCTTCCGGAATTTCCATTTCATTAATGGAATCGAGAATGCTTATTTTTGCCTTTGAAAATTCGCGATTTCCGGAATTTTCTTCCTCAACACATTTTATAAGCGCGGAAATTTTATCCGCAGCTTTAAGAAGTTTTAAAAGTTCCGGGTCTTCGCCTGAATGATCAAAATAAGGTTTATAATCCGGGCGAAGATCTTCCGGAAGCATTTCAAGAAGTTTTTTGTTTGCAACGGCTTCAACTTCCTTGTATGCTTCCTTGATTTCCGGGTTATAGTATTTAATCGGAGTCGGCATATCGCCGGTCAGAATTTCGCTGCAATCATGGTACATTGCAAGCATTACAAGCCTTTCGACATTGCAGTTTCCGCCGAAGCGGCGGTTGCGCAAAAGGCCGAGACAATGGGCAATCACCGCCGTATCAAGCGTATGGACCGAAAGGGATTCCTGCTGGCTGTTTTTCATAAGAGACCAGCGGAAAATATGTTTCATTCTTGAAATATATGCATAAAATCTGCTTTCCTTCAAAATTTTTTCCTCCCAATGCAACAAAATTGCGAAAAAAACGCACTTATATTATGGAACAAAAAGTTCCCTCCATTTTTCAATAATCCGCAAAAGCCACCACCAAACGGAATCTACATAAAATATTATAAGACTTTTTTCATCAAAATAACAGTCTTTTTTTGTATCTTCCGATCTTTTGCGGGTTATTTTTTTATTTTTGACTTTAAAAATATTGTAAAAAGATATATACTGTATATTGGAAATTTATATTTATAACAAATTTTATTATAAATAGCAAAGTTGAGGACGAAATATGCTTAACGAAATCAAAAAATATAATAAAAACCATTTCTTGTGGCTTTTGCTTCTTTCCGCAATCTGCGGAATTGTAACGGTCGGGCTTGTTGTTTACCGGAACGGCGGAATTTTTACATATTACGGAGATTATAACTGCCAGCAGATTGCGTTTTATATGCACGCCCATGAACTTGTCACAAGCGGACAGATCGGTTGGGACTGGAACACGGACCTTGGAGTAAACTTCATCGGTTCCTATTCTTTCTATCTTCTTTTCAGCCCTTTCTTCTGGCTTACTCTTCCTTTTGAAACTTCGATGGTTCCCTATCTTATGGCGCCGCTTTTTGTTCTTAAATTCATGACCTGCGCCGTAACTTCGTATTTTTATATAATCCGTTTTGTAAAAGACAGACGTTTTGCGGTGATCGGCGGACTTCTTTATGCGTTCAGCGGATACTGCATTTACAATCTTTTCTTCAACCATTTTCTCGACGTTGTGGCGTTTTTCCCGCTTATACTCATCGGACTTGAAATGCTTATCACCGAGGACAGACACGGACCTTTTGCCCTTGCGGTCGCGCTCAACGCAATTGTCAACTACTGGTTCTTCATCGGCGAAGTTGTTTTCACCGTTCTTTATTTCTTCATAAGAATCACCGATAAAAATGTTTCCGACAAATTCAAAAAATTCCTTTTTGTCGGCGCGGAATCCGTTATGGGACTTCTTGCGGCGGCGGTCGTTGTTCTTCCTTCCGTTCTCGCAATTCTTGATAACCCCAGAACCGGGGCGGATAACTTCATCAACGGCTGGAATCTCTGGCTTTATTACAGCGAACAGAGAATTCCCGCAATCATAGCAAGTTTCTTCTTCCCGCCGGATATGCCTTCAAAACAGAATATGTTCACCGGACAGGGCGCACAATGGGCTTCAATGGCCGGATGGCTTCCCCTTTTCGGAATGAGCGGAGTTATTGCATATTGCCGCTGTGTAAAAAACGACTGGCTTAAAAAAATGATAATCGCCTGCTGTGTTTTTGCGCTTGTTCCGGTCCTCAATTCGCTTTTCATTCTTTTCAACCATTCCTTCTATGCAAGATGGTATTATATGTTCATCCTTATGCTTGTTCTTGCAACGGCAAAAGCGCTTGAATCTTCCGCGGAAGGCGGCGAAAATTCCGTTGACCTCCGAAAAGGTCTTATTCCTTCGATATGCGTTATCGTCGGACTTATCCTTATTCTTTTCCTGACTCCGGTTCATTATAACGACGGAAACTGGGAACTCGGACTTCTCTATAACGATTCCTGGTTCTTCTTAAGCGCCGGATTTGCAGTTGTCTGTTCCTTCCTTGCAACTCTGCTCTGGTTCCTGCAAAAGAAAAAATATTACAGGAACCTTCTTGTTCTTCTTACCGCCTGCATCTGCGGAATTTACGGTTTTGCTTATATAAACCTCGGTTATACCTTTGCGGGAGACCACAAAGAAATCATCAATGATGCCGTAGGACTTTCGGAAGAAATGGAAATTCCGACTTCGAAAAACGAATTTGCAAGGGCGGATTTTTACGAATGTTTTGAAAACATGGGTATTTACTGGAACATTCCTTCAATCCGTTGTTTCCACAGCGTTGTAACCCCTTCAATTATGGAATTTTATCCGACCGTTGACGTTAAAAGGGACGTTTCAAGCAAACCCGAATTCAGCCATTATGCGCTCCGTGCGCTTCTTTCCGTAAAATATATTTATTCCGACGCAAAGGAAACCACGGAAAATTCAAACCTTTGCGAAGGTTTTGAATATCTTAAAACCGAAAACGGATACCATATTTTTGAAAACACAAACTACATCCCAATGGGATTCACTTTTACAAAATATATAACCGAAGACCAGTATTATTCAATACACGAAAGCCTTCGCAGCGAGGTTCTTTTAAGTTCCATTGTTCTCAACGAAAGTCAGGCAAAACTTTACGGACATTATCTTGAACACGAACTTGCACCGGAAAAACCTTTCTATTATGAGGATTTTCAGCAGGAGGTGCGTTACAGAAACATCTCTTCCTCTTATAAATTCACCTATGATGAAAAGGGATTCACTTCAAAAATTTATCTTACAAGAGACAATCTTGTTTTCTTCTCCGTTCCTTATGAAAAAGGCTGGACCGCTTATGTAAACGGAAAAGAAACGGTTATTGAAAAAGTCGACGTCGGTTTCATGGCAGTTTTTGCGGAAAGCGGATTCAACGAAATTGTTTTTGTTTATGAAACTCCCGGACTCAAAGCCGGCGCAATTATAAGCGGAATTTCCCTTATTGCACTTGCGGTTTATTGGTTCTTCTTCCGTTTTGAACAAAAACGCAGAATCGACGATTATAACCTTATGAGCGAATATCTCGGCGAAAAGGATACTTCCGAAAAAGAACTTTCTCCCGAAGAGGACCTTACGATTGTAAGAAATCCCGCCGACGTTCCTCCATATCGCGAATACAAAGGCCCCCAGGAGAAAATTTTTCCTGAACTTTGAAAAATAATGCAACAAATTTGGAAATTTTACGCACTTATATAGTGTAAGGAGGTTTGATACCATGAAAAAAATCAGAATTTTTGCTCTTTTGGTTGCTCTTGTTCTTGTTTTGGGCGGATGCAGCGCTTCCAACGACCTTGCCTATGATTCCAAAGGCGAAGCAATGGACGGTTTCTGGATTGAAGAAAGCGAAAACAGTTCCGCATTCTATCCCGAATCTCCGATGGAGATGATGCCGGAAACGGAAATCGATTATGTCACCGAAGATTCTCTTCTTGACAATTCCTCTTCCGCAAACGTTTCCGAAGCAAAACCTTCCGGAAACAGAAAACTTATCCGCAAATTCAATCTTGACGTTGAAACTCTTGAATTTGACAAATTCGTTTCCGACCTTAAAGCAGAAATAAATTCTCTTGGCGGTTATATTGAAAGTTCCAGCGTAAGCGGAAATTCCTATAATTACACTTCTAACCGCAACGCAAACTTCACCTGTAGAATCCCTTCCGACAAACTCGACGAATTCATCAACACTATTAATGGTCTCGGCAACATCACTTACAGCTATGAGGACGTTTCCGACATCACTCTTACTTACGTTGACACCGAAGCAAGGATCAAGTCGCTCCAGACCGAATACGACCGTCTTCTTGAACTTCTTGCTGAAGCGGAAAACATCGACAGCATCATTCTTCTTCAGCAGCGCCTTTCCGAAGTCAACTATCAGCTTGAAAGTTACAAAAGCCAGCTGCGCACCTATGATAACCTTGTTGATTACAGCACCGTTAACCTCAACCTTATGGAAGTAAAAAGGGTTACTCCTTCCGAACCCAAAACAGTCTGGGAAAGAATTTCCGCCGATTTCGGAGATAACATTTATGATATCTGGGTCGATGCGCAGGATTTCTTCGTCTGGTTTGTTGCAAGCATTCCCTATTTCATCATCTGGGCATTGATTATTGCAGCAATTGTTTTTGCCGTAAAACGTTGCCTTAAAAACAACACAAAATGGCAGGAACGCAAAGCCGCAAGAAAAGCAAGAAAAGCTTATAAAAAAGCACAGAAACTTGCCGAAAAAACAGAAACCGAAAACACCGAAGAAAAATAAAATAAAATAAAACAAAAAAACTCCGTGCTCAAAACGAGCACGGAGTTTTTTTATTTTACTGTTACATTAAGTTTTGCATTTTCGTCCGGAGAATCTGCGGTGAACTCGTTTACTGAACAATATACATAAACGAACTGTCCGGCTTTGACAGAAACGGTTCCGTCACCGACAAGAACAGGTTCAGCCGCCTGGGAAATATATCTGAATCCGTCAGCAAAGGCTTCATCGAATACATAAACGCTCCATTCAACCGCTTCGGAATTTTCCGCGGCAAAAGTTATATCGCAATCTTTCTCAGCACCGGCAATATATTCAATATAGCCTGCTTCCATAAAGCAATCCTTTGCATTGATTGCCTCAAAAGATTCCTCATCATTTGCTCCGCATGCGGCAAAAACCGTAAGCATTGCAAAAGCAAGAAGAAATATAACGATTTTTTTCATTTTCTGTCCTCCTTTCATGTTGTCTTTGCTTTTTCAAGCAAATATATTTTATTTCGTAAAAAAATATTAATCAAGCATTATTTTGTGAACATTTATATTTATTCCGTATTGGAATATCACATTTCTTTTCCCATATAAATAACTCCGCGGCTGCGGTGGAAACCGCGCTTTTTATAAAAATCCTCGTCCTCAAGGTTGGTCATCAGAACAGTTTCGCGGATTCCCATTCCTTTGAGATTTCTTTCAAATTCCGCAAGAAGTTCTGTTCCGATTCCCTTTCCTCTGAGATCGTTGCGGACGCAGAATTCTTTTATATTGAAAATAACCCCGTCAAAATACTGTTCCTCTTCCCCAAGGATCATTCCGGTTATTCCTTCTTCGTTATATGAAACGATTCCGAAAAATCCGCCGTTGTTTATCATTTGCGAAAGACGTTTTTCCGCGGTCTTCAATGTCCATTTATCATACCATGGATCCGAATTGAAAGTTTCCGCATAAATTTTTGCAAGTTCCGGCAAATCTTCGATTGTGATTTTTCTGTATTCCATCTTTTTACCTGTTCCTTAATTTGATAAAAATATTTTATCCCATATTTTCCGCTCCGTCAATAGCTCTTTGCCAACCTTCGGTATAGGAAGATATATCCGCGGCAATTATTGTGTTTTCGTAAATATAAAGCGTTGCGTAAGTTTCCGGTTCGCCTTCGACCGGATAGACATATTTTTTCACACTTTTCCCGAGATATGGCGAAATATCGAAACCGGATTTTTTCTGTATTTCGTTATATTCCGAAAGAATTTCATCAAACTCTTCCGGAAGAAGGATCTCTTCAACTAAGGACGGCTCCCCCGCCGTTTTAAAGCCTTTTGAGGCGATGTATTCCATTCTTTCTCCGTTATTCGTAACGCGCAGGGAAATCGATTCTGCGGCATTTTCTCCGCTTCCGCCGGCAAAGAAAAGTATTGCTGCGATTATGGCAGCAAGAATTACGCAGACTGTTCCGAGAATTTTTGTTTTAGTTGTTTTTATTGAAGCTGTAAGCAAAAAAATCATCTCCATTGTAAAATAAAAAAGCCCCGTCAATAATATGACGGGGCTTTTTTAACTATTCGGAAAAATTATTCTTTTTCTTCAGTCATCCACTGTTTTGCTTCTTCGATTACAGCCTGTTTAAGACCTTCGTCGCGAAGTTCTTCATAGTGGTCGAATGCGAAGGTGAAGGAACCTCTGCCCTGGGTGGAAGAACGGAGGGAGGTGGTGAAGTCGTGCATTTCGCTCATAGGAACTTCTGCTTCAACTTCGGAATAACCGTCTTCGCCTTCAACGGGGTTCATACCGAGAACACGGCCGCGGCGTTTGTTAACGTCACCGATGATGTCGCCGGTGTGATCATCCGGAACAACAACTTTAAGGGAGCCGATAGGTTCAAGGATTGCGGGACCTGCCTGCGGAATACCTGCTTTGTAAGCAAGTCTTGCAGCCATCTGGAAGGACATATCGTTGGAGTCTACGGGATGGTAGGAACCGTCAACAAGTCTGCCGAGAACGCCGACCATGGGATAACCTGCAAGCATACCGGTTTTGCAAGCTTCGCGGAGGCCTTTTTCAACTGCGGGGAAGAAGTTTCTCGGAACGGAACCGCCGAATACTGCTTCTTCGAATACCATTTCTTCGGATTCGGTAGGCTCGAATTCGATCCAAACGTCGCCGTACTGGCCGTGGCCGCCGGACTGTTTCTTATGTTTACCCTGAACTTTAACCTTTTTACGGATGGTTTCACGGTAAGGTACACGGGGTTTTTCAAGACCAAGTTCTACGCCGAATTTGGATTTAAGTTTGCTGCAAACTACGTCAAGATGCTGTTCGCCGAGACCTGCAAGGATCTGCTGTTTGGTTTCTGCGTTGTTTTCGTAAGCAACGGTTGCATCTTCTTCCATGATACGTGCAAGAGCGCCTGCGATTTTGGAGTCGTCGGTTTTGCCCTTGGGATACATTGCCATTCTGTAGCAAGCATAGGGGAATTCGGTTTTTGCGCAGGAAACAACGCGTTTGGGATCGCAAAGGGTGTCGCCGGTTTCTGCATCAGCAAGTTTGGTGATTGCGCAGATATCGCCAGCGCCTACTGCTTCGATAGGATCCTGGGTTTTTCCGTGCATGAGAACGAGTTTGCCGAGTCTTTCGGGGTTGCCGGTTCTTGCGTTGGTAACAGCAGAAGCTGCGTTGAGAACACCGGAGACAACTTTTACGAAGGAAAGTTTACCTACGAACGGGTCAGCAACGGTTTTGAAAACATATGCTGCAAGAGGTTCGTCTTCGGTGCAGTTAAGTTTAACTTCTTTTCCGTCAGCATCGGTTGCGGTTTCGGAAGCAACTTCTTCTGCGGAGGGGAAGATTTTTTTGAATTCGTGGAGAAGCATTTCAATGCCGCGAAGGGTTACGGAGTCACCGCAATATACGGGAGCGATGATACCTGCTGCAACGCCTTCTTCGAAGCCGCGGAAACGTTCTTCTTCGGTGAATTCTTCGCCTTCGAAGAATTTTTCCATGAGTTCGTCGTCTGCTTCTGCGATTGCTTCATTGATTGCATCTTCAAGTTCTTCGATCATGGGATCATCGGGAAGATCAACTTTGGTGCTCTTGCCTTTTGCGTCGAAGGTGAATGCTTTTTTGGTGATAAGGTCAACGTAAACGTCGCCGACAGGAATTACTGCGGGGCAAACTGCGTTACCGAATTTTTCTTTGAGAGCTGCAAGAACTTTGTTGAAGTCTGCGTTTTCAAGATCCATTTTGGAAACATAGAATGCTTTTGCTTTTTTCTGAGCGGTTGCAAGTTTCCATGCTTTTTCGGTACCGACAAGAACGCCGGATTTTGCAGAAAGTGTGATGATGACTGCATCTGCTGCGCGAACGCCTTCATAGAAGCCGCCTGCGAAGTCGAAGAGTCCGGGAGTGTCGATGATGTTTACTTTAACACCGTCGTACTCGAAAGGAGCAACTGCGGAGCTTACGGAAATTTTACGTTTGGTTTCTTCGGGGTCGAAGTCACAAACGGTGTTTCCTTCGGTTACGGAACCGAGTCTGTCGGTTGCACCGGACATATAAAGAAGAGCTTCGGCAAGGCTTGTTTTACCGTCGCCGCCATGTCCTGCAAGTGCGATATTTCTGATATCTTGTGCTTTGTACTGTTTCAAAGTTGTTAATCCCCTTTCACAATGTGTCGTACACGCCTATTATAGCAAAAAATTATTATACTTTGCAACAAAAATGGCAAAAAAAGTTACTATTATTATAGAACTTTATTAAAAAAACACAAAATACTGTTAAATTTTGCAAAAATCCCTGCAAAAACATACCTGTGTTTTTATCTTTTTGTTTATTATATAATATTTTTGAGGTGAAAAATATGCTGACCATGCTTAAGACATTGAGAAAAAAGAACAAACTTACCCAGCGCGCGGTTGCCGAAGCTTTACATATTTCACAAACTTCCGTAAGCAAATACGAAAGAGGAGAATCCGAACCTGACCTTGAAATGGTTATAAAAATGTCGGATTTTTTCGGCGTCACAATTGATGAATTCATCAGGGGAAGAAAATAAAAATCAGAATAGTTTTTCAACATTTCCGCAACATAAATCGCAGGGCGGAATTTCCGGCATAAAATATGCTCCCGGTTTTTGCAAAAAAGCCGCCCGCATTGCCGAAACAAGAATATTTCCGGTAAGGACCGGGTTGTCGATTTGCATACAAAAATCCATTTTTTGATTTTCAAAAACATTTTCAATCAAAACCTCGTGTTTTGTGTTGAAAGCAAGTTCGGAAGAATGCACAAATTCAACAGAACATTTGTCGTGCTCAAAATAGCTGTCGGATAAAATTTCGTGCTCAACAGCTTTTTTATCCGCATTTTCTTCGAGCACCGCATAAATTTTCCGGGCATGTTTTCCCTTTCCGAGCGGCAGAGTAACCGAAACGGCATCCGAAACTCCGTTTATTGTTTTTACCGCCGCGGAATGTCCCATGCTCATTCCCGGGCCGAAATTCGTGTATATCTCCCCTTCCGGAAAAGCGGAATGCATCAGCGTTCTTATAACCGAATCCAGACCCGGATCCCATCCCGCTCCGATCACGCATGAAACTTTCCCCTTTTCCGCCGAAGAATTCAATCTTCCGCGCATTCCGGAAAGTTCTTCGTGGATATCGAAACAATCGACTGTATAAATTCCATTTTCAAGAAGTTCCTTTTCTGTCGGTTCTGCAAACCTTGAAGGAACGGTTATTATTGCACCTTCCGGTTTTTCCGGCAAACCGAAAACACTTTTTGCAACCGGAATTTTTTCAAAACCCGAAACCGTTTCTTCTCTCCGGCGAACGAATCCGCAAATTTCCATATCTGGCGATTTGACAACGGCTTTTGCCGCGGCTGTTCCAACGTTTCCCGCTCCGATAATCACAATTTTTCTCATAAAAAACACCTCCGCAAAAATATACGGAGGCGTTTTTTGTTATATTACACAAAACAAAAAACGCAATCCGCCGCTTTGGCAGACTGCGTTTTTTTCATTGTTTTTACAATTATCTTTCAACAACGAATTTGTGGATTCTTTCAGGAAGATCTTCTTTTTCGCAGGAAGCGGTGAAGGTCATGGTGATGTTGGATTCGTCGCAAAGTCTCTTGAGTTTGTCGGTCATTTTTGCGAATGCATCGTAATCGCGGCCGCCGATTTTGAAGGTTGCGTCAACAAAGATATGGCTGATATCGTAGTTGCCTGCGATAAGGCCGGAAAGGAATCCGTAGAAGGAATTGAAATCGGTAATATCGTATTCATCGATATCGATAAGACGTACGTCATGGTTTACGTCGAAACGAAGAGTTGCGCCGCGTTCGATTGCTACTACGCAGCCTTCGCTGGTTTTAACTGCTTCTTCGATGTTGTCGATGAGGTATTTGGTTTTGCCAGAGCCTTTAAGGCCAAGAATAAGATTGATCATGGTGATTGTCTCCCTCTGTTCAAAATGTATTATCATTGCGCGAACGCAGTTTGACCGAAAATCAGTCGAGTTTTGCTTCGATTGCCGCTTTCATGTCCTCATATCCCGGTTTTCCGAGAAGAGCAAACATGTTCTTTTTATAGCTTTCGACGCCGGGCTGGTTGAAAGGATTTACTCCAAGCATATAGCCCGAAACCGCACAGGCGATTTCAAAGAAATAAATGAGTTTTCCGACTTCTGCCGGAGTTCTTTTTTCGCAGGTTATTACAATATTGGGTACTCCGCCTTCGGTGTGTGCTACCAAAGTTCCGAGTCTTGCTTTTTCATTGATATCCTGCATGTCCATTCCCGCAAGGAAGTTGAGTCCGTCGCCATTTTCTTCTTCGGCGCCGACAGCAAGCTTTCTTTGGGCTTTTTCAAAACGTACTACCGTTTCGAAAAGATTTCTCGTTCCGTCCTGGACGAACTGTCCGAGAGAATGAAGATCCATCGAGAAAATTGCGGAGCAGGGGAAAATTCCTTTTCCGTCTTTTCCTTCGCTTTCACCGAAAAGCTGTTTCCACCATTCGGCCATCTGTCCGAAGGAAGGTTCATAGCTTACAAGAAGTTCAAGCGCTTTGCCTTTTTCAAGAAGAATGTTTCTTGCTGCGGCATACTGCATTGCTTCGTTTTCGGCAAAATTCGGATTTTCATAAATCTTTTTTGCTTCCGCAGCGCCGGACATAAGTTCGTTTATGTTGATTCCTGCGGCAGCAATTGGAAGAAGTCCGACCGGAGTCAGAACGGAAAATCTTCCGCCGATATCATCCGGGACAACAAAAGTTTCCCAACCTTCTTTATCCGCAACAGCTTTGAGAGTTCCTCTTGCTTTGTCGGTTGTGCAATAGATTCTTTCTTTTGCTTCTTCTTTTCCGTATTTCTTTTCAAGAAGTTCGCGGAAGAAGCGGAAAGCAATTGCCGGTTCGGTTGTGGTTCCGGATTTTGAAATAACGTTTATTGAAAAATCTTTGTCTTCACATATTTCTGCAATTTCGGACATATAATCCGGGCTGAGGTTGCATCCGGCAAAATAAATTTCCGGACCTTCCTTGCAGATTCTGTTGCGGAGAGGAGAAGTGCAAAGTTCGATAACGGCTCTTGCCCCGAGATAGGAACCGCCGATTCCGATTACGATAAGTACATCGCTTTGCTTTCTTATTTTTTCCGCGGCGGAAATAATTCGGAAAAATTCTTCCCTGTCATATTCCTCCGGAAGTTCCACAAAGCCGGTAAAATCGTTTCCCGCGCCGGATTTTGTTAAAAGGGTGCGGTGGGCTTCTTCTGCCGGTTTTGCTTTTGCGGAAAATTCCTCTTCGGAGATAAAGTCTTTCAAATACCGAAAATCAAGCTTCGGCATTAGGACACCTCCTGAATAATGATATTATCCTATGTAATATAATAACGCAAATCTACTGTTTTTGCAAGTGGCAAAGGGGCGGAATAGCGCCCCTTTGCCAAATTTTTTTCATTTTGTTGAAATTGCCTCAAGAAAAAGGATTTTTAAAGCCGCGGAAAAACTCATTTTTTCAACGGTTTCTTTCGCAATTATATCGTATCCGCCGATTTCCCCGCCGTTTAGAGTAACTTTCACCCTTCCTATAACCGCGCCTTTTTCAACCGGTGCTTCAAGACTTTCCGGTAAAATCACGGTCTGTTCTATAAGTCCCTCCTGTCCTTTCGGAAGAAGATAGGTTTCCGGGACAGCAAAAACCGCTTCCGCAAAATCTGCCGTTCCGTGGATAACGGGAATCGGATGCAGTTCCTCTTCCGGTGGCTTCGGGGTTGCAACAGCAAAGTTTGCAAAACCGTAATCGAGGAGTTTTCTTCCCGCGGCAAAGCGTTCATCGGTATTCGGAGAACCGAGAGTCACCGAAATAAGTTCCATTCCGTCCCTTTCCGCCGAAGCGGCAAGACAGCAGCCTGCTTCATCCGTTGAACCGGTTTTAAGCCCGGTGCAGCCTTTATAAAAGCGGACCAGTTTGTTTGTATTCGTAAGTTCTGTTTCGCCGTTTCTAAGGTTATCCATCCAAACCGTTGAATATTCCTTTATTTTTTCGTGGCCAAGAAGGGCCGCGGACATTATGGCAATATCTTTTGCCGTTGAAAGATGTCCTTCCGCATCAAGCCCGGTACAGTTTTTGAAAACTGTGTTTTTCATTCCCAGTTCCGCGGCTTTCTGGTTCATAAGCGAAACGAAGGCCTCTTCGCTTCCCGAAACCGCTTCCGCAAGGGCAACGCAGGCATCGTTTGCCGATGCTATTGCCGCCGCTTTTAAAAGTTCATGCACCGTAAAAACCTCTCCCGGTTCAAGCCAGATCTGGCTTCCGCCCATGGAGCAGGCATGTTCGCTTGCGGTTATCTCCGTTTCAAAAGAAAGTTTTCCGTTTTCGATAGCTTCCATTACAAGAAGAAGTGTCATTATTTTTGTGATGGATGCCGGGGGAACCTGTTTATCTGCATCGTGTTCAAAAAGAACCCTTCCGGTTGAACGTTCCACAAGAATTGCGGATTTTGCGGAAAAGCTTATTCCGTCCGCAAAAGCGGTTGTTCCAAAAGCAAAAACAAGGCAAAGGGCAAGAATTGCCGAAAGAAATTTTTTCATTTTTTCACCTCAGACGCCATACGGCTTTTTTGTTAACCCTATGCGGAAGAAAAACAAAAAATTCTGTTTTTGTAACCGGAAAAGCGTTTTTTGCATAGGATATCATACAAAACTTCAAAAAAGGGGCGGTTTTCGGTGAAAACAAGGAAAAGGGATTTTTCTAATCCGGCTGTATTCTTCGCGGCAGGATTCGTTGCCGGATTATTTATAAGATTCCTTCCTTTTTTCATCGCCGCAATGCTTCTTTTACTTGCGGCAGGCGGAATTTACAGATGCTTTAACCGTTGACGGAGGTGTTTTTTTATGAAAATTGTTGTTATGAACAGCCCGAAATTCCTTGCGCCGTTTCTCCGGATGATTTTTAAAATCGGAAGAAACGATTAAAAAAATCCCGTGCTCAAATCTGAGCACGGGATCTTTCTTTTATTTAACCGGTATTTCGGTTATAATTCCGAGAGCATATTTCCTGATTATGTTCGCATCGATCGCGGTTATTTTTCCGTCAAAGTCAACGTCCCCGAGAAGAATCTGCTGTTCGGTGGGTGTTCTTAATTTTGCGGCGACGAGGCGGACATAAAATGCATCTTCAACGTTCACTGTTCCGTCAAGGTTTATATCGCCGGTTTTTTCTTTCGTTCTCTCGTAATTCTTAACTCCCGTTATCGCAACGGTGTATTTCGGATTATATTTGACTTTATGCACCTTTACGATGCAGGCGGATTTTCCGTCGGCGTTTCCGGTATGGTTGCTGTCGATTACGTTGAATCCTTCCTCATCGCAGCTTATAAAAATCATGGAATGTCCGCCGTAATAGTTTGAACGGAGAACATCCCCCGGAAGGGCGTTTTTTATTGTTTCATAGGTCAGCGGTCCGGTTGCTTCAAGGGTCGATATGACTTTGTCGGTGTTTTTCTGTGCAAAAATATACCAATGGGCAAAGTTTGCGAAACCGAAACACTGATATCCGTCCGAAAATCCCTGCACACCTTTATAGCTGTATTGCGTTGGACAAAGAGATGCGTCAAGTTTTCCCATTCCGACCAGATTTTCGACCCATTCGGCCGCAATTACGTTGCTCATAAGACAGTTACTGCAGGCAGAAGCATGTACTCCGGAAGCCTGACAATAATTTCCGTCAACGGTGAAGAACTTTCCGTTAAATTTTTCAATAAATTCCGAAAGCCTTGCCTGCGCTTCCACAACAGTTACTGTTTCAGGTGAAGTATAGGATGCATTCGGCGCAAGAAAATCGATATCCGAAAATCCTTCCGGAATAATATAAAGCGCCTGCTGCAGCATATCGTCTTTTATTTCCGTTGTTTTTCCGAAATCTGTTGCTTCAACCGATACTGTTCCTAAAGCAAGAACCGCCGCAAGCATTAAGCAGATTATTTTTTTCAAAGGGCTTTCCCCTTTCCTGGATAGTTGTACAAATTTATTTTAACATAATAAGGTAAGATGTCAATTGAAGCCAATAAAAAAATCCCGCCGGAAAACGGCGGGATTTTTTCAATCACAGATTATTTGCAAAAGGAATCAACGTATTTGTTGATGCAGTATTCAACAATGCGTCTTGCTTCTGCTGCGTCGCAAACTTCGTCAACAACGGTCTGTTTGTGTTCAAGAGCTTTGTAAACTTCGAAGAAATGCATCATTTCGCTGTAAATATGGCTGGGGATTTCGGAGATATCGTTATATCCGTTATAGGTCGGGTCATCAAGCGGAACAGCGATGATTTTTTCGTCTGCTGCGCCGTTATCGGTCATTTTGATAACACCGATGGGTTTTACATGAACAAGAGTCATGGGATAGATATCCTCGGAGCAAAGTACAAGAACGTCAAGGGGGTCACCGTCGTCCGCATAAGTTCTCGGAATGAAACCGTAGCTTGCGGGATAGTGGGTGGAAGTATAAAGAACGCGGTCGAGTTTGAGAAGACCGGTTTCTTTATCAAGTTCGTATTTGTTTTTGCTGCCTTTCGGAATTTCGATAAGAGCAACGAAATCTTCGGGTTTTACGCGTTTGGGGGAAAGGTCATGCCAGATGTTCATTTATAATGTCTCCTTTTCAAGAATATTTTTATTTTCTATTTCTTTAAAAACTTTAAGCTGAATGGGTATTGCGCAAAGAAGAGTTCCTATATCCGCAATGGGCTGTGCAAGCTGGATTCCAAGAACTCCGATGAGTTCTGAAAGAATGAGCACCGCCGGAATAAAGAAAAGTCCCTGTCTTGCGGTTGCAAGGAAAGTTGCCGGAACGGTTTTTCCGATAACCTGGGTCATCATATTGCTTAAAACGATCCAGCTGTGAGTTGCAAAAGTGATGCATTGAAGCCGCATTGCGAGGCTTCCGACAGCGATTACGTCCGGATCATCACGGAAAAGCGAAATTATATCCGGAGCAAAAACAAAACCTGCGGCTGCAATTATAAGCAGAAAAACTATCGAAGTTTTTACGCAGAAATAAAAGCCTTCTTTGACCCTTTTATAAAGCCCCGCTCCGTAGTTGAATCCGCAGAAAGGCTGGAATCCCTGTCCGAATCCGATCATGGTCGAAGCGCCGAACATCGCGATTCTTTGGACTATTCCCATTGCGGCAATTACAGCGTCGCCGTAAGGTCCCGCAGCATGGTTGAGGGATATTGTCGCAACGGAGGCAAGTCCCTGTCTTGCAAGGGACGGAACTCCACCGCCGAAGATGTTTTTAAAATAAAACCATTCAAAACGGAAGTTCGAAATACGGAGTCTTATGTGTCCCCTTTTCTGCATTCCGTAAAGAAGGATAAAAAAGCTTACGATCTGGCTTATAACCGTAGCGTAACCCGCTCCGGAAATTCCCATATCAAAGCCGAAAATCAAAACCGGGTCAAGAATTATGTTCAGCACGGAACCGAAGGTTATTCCCACCATTGCATAGGAAGCGTTTCCCTGGAACCGAAGCTGGTTGTTAAGTACAAAAGAAGTCATTATCCAGGGCGCACCGAGAAGGATCGCACCGAGATAATCTTTGGTATAGGGCAAAATCGTTTCCGTTGAACCGAGAAGATAGGCAAGTTCCTCAAGAAAAATTTCGCCGACAAGCATTACTGCAATTCCAGACGCAAAGGCGGAAAAGAAACCGGTTGCGGCCATTTTTTCCGCTTCATGATAATTCTTTTTTCCAAGTTCACGCGAAATATAGTTTCCGCTTCCGTGGCCGAAAAAGAAACCTATCGCCTGGATTACCGCCATCATTGAGAAAGCAACTCCGACGGCTCCGGAAGCCGCGTTGCTTTTAAGCTGTCCGACAAAAAAGGTGTCCGCCATGTTGTAAAACGAAGTTACAAGCATGCTTATGATACATGGCACCGCAAGTTTTGAAATAAGTTTTCCGACCGGAGCTTCGGTCATCTTCTTAAATTTTTCTTCCTGTGTTTCAGCCATTTTCTTTATCAAGTTCCCATTCTTTTATCTGTTTTGCTTCCTCATACATCATGCAATAACTTTTGTGGCGGCTTTCGGGGATGATATCCTCTTTTACCGCTTCGAGCACCACACAGCCTTTTTCGGAAACATGGCTGCATCCGGTAAATTTGCATTTGAGTAAATACGGTTCGAACTCCCGGAAGCAATATTGGAGTTCGTTTTTACGGATTATACCGACCCTTTCCATTTCAATTGCGGAAAAACCGGGAGTATCCGCGACCCAACCGCCTGTTTCAAGTTCAAAAAGTTCCGTATGGCGGGTAGTATGGCGGCCTCGGCCGAGCTTTTTGCTTATTTCTGCGGTTGAAAGTGAAAGTTCAGGGAAAATATCGTTCAGCAAACTTGATTTTCCAGCGCCGGAGTTTCCGCAGAATGCGCTTATTTTTCCTTTGAGCATCGCAAAAACCTCTTCCGTTCCTTCGTGCTCAAGGGCGCAGACTTCGTAAACACGGAAGCCGGCCTTGCGGTAAATATCGGAATACTGTTTCGGGTCGGCAAGGTCGCATTTTGTGAACACGATCACCGGTTCGACGTTCTGCTGTTCCGCAACCGCAATAAGTTTGTCGAGAATAAGAATATTCGGTGCCGGTTCCGCAACGGAAACGACCATTACAAGCTGGTCAAGATTTGCAAGAGGAGGACGAACAAGAGAATTTTTTCTCTCATGTATCGCATGGATATATCCTTTTTCGTTCGGCAGAACGGAAATTGTGACTTTGTCGCCGACAAGGGGGGATTTATCGTGTTTTCTGAAAATTCCCCTTGCCCTGCATTCAAAGGTTGTTTCGCCGCAGCGGACGTAATAAAATCCGCCTGTTGCTTTTATGATAAGGCCTTCCGCTTTAGGAAGATCCTTTTCTTCAATTTCGTTTAATTCTTCTTTGTTTTTACGTTCTTTCAAAATCTATCAGCCTCCGAAATTTTCGGAATAATCTGCCACCATTGTTGTGGTTTTTTCCGAAAAATCAACGGTATATGCCCTGTAAAGCTGTCCGTTATAATAGATGCTTACAGTTCCGAGACCTTCGCCGCGGATTGTGATATGCCAGTATCCGTCGATTTCGGAAGGAACAATTTCTTCGGTGATAACCGTTTCCGTTCCGAGGTTTACGGTCATTGTGACTTTTTCGGAAGTATTGGGAAGAGGAATTATAAGATCGATGCTCTGTTCAAGATCTTCCTTTTCCTCAACAATAACAAGGCTTATGGTGCTTCCGTGGGAAACCATTGTTCCTTCGGGAATGCTCTGGCTGAGGACTGTTGTTCCGGGGCGGCTGTCCTGAACTCTTTCGACGCTTCCGATTCGGATTCCGGCGGAAGAAAGGATCATTTTTGCGTCCTCAAGTTTATATCCTTCAACATTCGGAACGGTTGTATAGGTGCTTTCGGCACCCATGCTTACGTAAACGACAACGACTGTTCCTGTATCGACCTGGGTATCGGCGCCGGGTTCGGTTTTTATTACATAACCTTCCGGAATTTCGTCGTTATATTCAGTAACGGTGTTGAATTCTATTTCGTTGTCGGTAAGAATTTTATAAACCTGGTTTTCCTCGAAATTGCGGTAATCGGAAAGGCTGAAATACTGGATTCCGCTTGAAATTTTGACTTTTATTGTTGCGCCTTCCTTTACGACCATTCCTTCTTTTACGGACTGGTCATAGATGATATCCTTATCATACTGTTCATGGAAAGCGGAAGATTCGATCACGATATCGAAGCCGGAATATTTTTTTATTGCTTCGTTAACGTCCATTCCGATAAGTTCCGGCGCAGTTGTATCGGGGACTTCCTCAAAAGGGCGGACCATTGCCATTATTCCGATTACGAAAACAATTGCAACTACAATAAACGCAATTGTTATGCCGGTAAGTACCGGAACAACGGGCGCATTGCGGACCTGTTCGTCCTTGATTTTTTTGGTTTTTTTCTTGGTGCTTGCAACTTCCTTGCTGATGTTTTCGGTTGCGGGTTCGCTGTATTTATATTCAAAGCTGATTGAAGGATCGCGCTTGAATTCATCGATATCGCGGAGCATTTCCGCCGCGGACTGGTAACGTCTTGCGGGGTCTTTCTGCATTGCGCGGATAGTTATATCCTCAAGGCCTTCCGGAATATCGGGATTTATTGCTCTCGGACGTTTTGCCTGGCTCTGAATCTGTTTAAGAGCAACGGAAACAGGGCTGTCCGCATCGAAAGGCAGAGTTCCGGTGGTCATTTCGTAAAGCATTACGCCGATTGAATAAATATCGCTTTTTTCGTCGGAAAGTTCGCCTTTTGCCTGTTCGGGGCTTATATAATGGACGGATCCGATTGCCTTATCGGTAACGGTATGCTGGCTTGCTCTTGCAAAACGTGCAATGCCGAAATCCGCAACTTTAATGGTTCCGTCTTCAAGAAGCATGATGTTCTGGGGTTTTATATCGCGGTGAACAATGCCCTTGTCGTGTGCGTGCTGGAGGGCGCGCAGAATCTGAACAGTAAAATGCACCGCTTCTTTCCAGCGGAGAACTTTTTGCTGTTCGATATATTCTTTAAGAGTTATTCCGTCAATATGCTCCATTACGATATACTGGATATCTTCGTTGAAGCTTACGTCATAAACTTTTACAATATTCGGATGGGAAAGTACGGCAATTGCTTTTGATTCGTTGCGGAAGCGGCGAAGGAGTTCGTCGTTCTGCATATGCTCGTCACGGAGGATTTTTACCGCAACGGCTCTGTCATCAATGCTGTCATATGCTTTATAGACATTTGCCATTCCGCCGACGCCGATTATTTCTTTGATTTCATAACGGCCGTCGAGTTTTTTTCCTATATATCTGTCCATCGGAAACCTCCCGGTTTATCTTGTGATACAGACAACGGTAATGTTGTCCGCGCCGCCTTCTTTTTTCGCGGCAGAAATAAGTTTATCCACACATTTTGAATATCCGGCGGATTTTATCATTTCGTAAAGTTCGTCGTTTGAAAAATAATTTGAAAGTCCGTCCGTACAGAAGATTATTGCTTCCCCTTCCTGAATCGGGAATTCGCAGTAATCAAGATCGATTATGGACATAACTCCGAGAGCTCTTGTAATAAAATGCTTTTTCGGGTGGAATCTTGCTTCGTCGGCGGTTATTTCGCCCCTGTCAACAAGAAGCTGGACAACGGAATGGTCTTTGGTGACCTGTTCAATTCCGTTTGCGGTAACATGATATGCTCTGCTGTCGCCGGCATGTACAATATGGGCCATTCCGTCGCAGACGATTGAAGCGACTATGGTCGTTCCCATTCCGCGAAGGGAAGGATCTCTTTGGGAACGGTCGAAAACAGAAACGTTTGCGGCGGTTACGGCAGTCTGGAGAATTCTTTTTATAGAGTTATCACCGAATCCGCTTCCGTAAGCAGCGGTTATGCTGTCTGTTACAATATCACAGGCAGTTCGGCTTGCGATATTTCCGCCTTTTTCTCCGCCCATTCCGTCGCATACAACAGCAAAAACAGCTTCTTTTTCGTCGAGAACACCGCAATTGAAATCGTCCTGGTTCATTTCGCGGACATTACCGACATCGGTTTTTCCGTAAGCTTTCAGCATAATCACTTCTCACCTCTTTTTCCGATTCCTTTAAAATTATGGAACCAATAGTTCCAGGCTCTTCCTATTCGCCAATTATCGAAACCTTTTACAACAAGGCCGGCAACTTCGTTAGGAGGAGCGGGTGTTTTGTATTTTTCTTTGCGGATGCTTCCCGCATTTTTGATGTATTCGGTTACATGGTACAAAACTTTCCGCCTCCTTTACAAAAAGATACCTATTTAGATTATTGTATATCTTATTTACTTATATGTCAAATTTTTATTCGGAAAGGGTTCCGCCGGCTTCGGTTTTAATGGTTGTTCTGCGAAGCTGGCCGCAGGCGGCGTTTATATCGCTTCCCAGTTCGCGGCGGATTGTCGCGTTCTGGCCGTTATCATTGAGAAGCTTTGCAAAAGCTTCGACAGATTCGCGCTTTCCGCGTTTATATCCGGTTTCGTTGACTTTGTTTACCGGAATAAGGTTTACATGTGCGCCCATTCCCTTGAGAAGCTTTATAAGCTCCATGGCGTGTTCCGGTTGGTCGTTAACCCCGTCGATAAGCGCATATTCAAAAGAAATTCTGCGCCCGGTGATATCGAAATAATCACGGCAGGCTTTGATGAGTTCTTCAATTGGCCAGCGTTTTGCAACAGGCATTGTTCTTCTTCGGATTTCATCGTTCGGTGCATGGAGCGAAACGGAAAGAGTAAGCTGAAGCTTTCTTTCCGCAAGCTTATAGATTTTATCCACCAGTCCGCAGGTAGAAAGGGAGATATGGCGCATTCCGAGATTAAAACCGTTATCGGAAGAAAGAATTGTAAGAAAATCCATTACGTTGTCAAAGTTATCAAGAGGTTCGCCGATTCCCATAAGAACAAGGGAAGCTATTTTTTCTCCGTGTTCCTCCGCATCCTTTGCGGCAAGATAAACTTCGGAAAGCATTTCGGAAGGAGTGAGGTTTCTGCAAAGGCCGGTAAGGGTCGAAGCGCAGAAGGTACAGCCCATTCTGCATCCGCATTGGGTGGAAATGCAAAGGCTTCCGCCGCGTTTATAGGACATTCTTACGCCTTCAACATGTTCCCCGTCTTCAAGACGGAAAAGATATTTTACTGTTCCGTCAATTTTTGAAACAAGTCTTCTTTCAATGGTGACTTTTGCAAGAGAATATTCGGAAGCAAGCTTTTCGCGCAAAGCGGCGGAAAGGTTGGTCATTTCGGAATAATCGGTGACCCTTTTTTCGTGGAGCCATGAATAGATCTGCTTTGCGCGGAAAGCGGGCTGGCCCATGGCTTTCACTTCTTCACAAAGCTGTTCATATGTAAGGGAACGCAGATCCTTCATCATTTAACTTCCTTTCTGAGTTTTGCAAAATAGAAACCGTCGGAATTGATTTCGCCCGGCATAAGAGTTACGGAAAAACCGTCTTTGGAATATTTTTCAAGTTCCTCCGGAAGTTTTGCCGGAACAAGTCCGTCTTCTTCAAGAAGGCGTTTTACGACCTGCTCGTTTTCCTCTTTTGAAAGAGTGCAGGTGGAATAAATCATCGTTCCGCCGTCTTTAAGATATTTTGCGGTGGTGGAAGCGATTTTGTACTGAATTTTTGGAAGAGTTGCAATTTCTGCGGGATCCTTGAAACGGATTTCCGGTTTGCGGCGGATTACGCCAAGACCGGAACAGGGTACGTCGCAGAGAACTCTGTCGAAAGTTCCGAGTTTTTCATCAAAAACGGTTGCATCGTTTGCTTTTGCGGTAACGATTTTAAGGCCGAGGCGTTCGGCGCCGTTTTTAACAAGTCCGGCTCTTTTCGGATGAAGGTCGCAGGCAACGATTTCGCCTTCGTTTTCCATAAGTTCTGCAACAGTGAAAGTTTTGCCGCCGGGAGCGGAGCAAACGTCGAGCACGCGTTCTCCTTTTTGAGCACCGACTGCTTTTGCACAAATCTGGCTTGAAATATCCTGAACATGGAAAAGTCCTTTTTTATATGCTCCGGTTGCCTGGGGCGCGGCGGAATAAATTCTTATAGCGTCCGGAATTTCCTCGACGAGCACCGCTTTTACGTTTTCTTCTTCGAGGATGCTCAAAAGTTCTTCCGGATTTGTTTTTGTTGTATTCACCCTTGCAAAAATCGGAACGGAACCGAGAGATTCGCGAAGAGCGGTTTCGGTTTTTTCGTCGCCGTATTCATTGCACCATTTTTTACAAAGCCAGATCGGAGCGGAATATTCGGCGGAAAGACGGCCGATTTTATCCATTCTTGAAAAATCGAACTTTTTACCGTCGCGGATAAACGAACGGATGATTCCGTTTACAAATCCGGAAGCTTTTTCGCAGCCGAGCTGTTTTACCGCTTCAACGGTTTCGTTTGCGGCGGCCATATCCGGAACGGAATTCATATAGATAAGCTGATAAAAACCGATTCGAAGACATTCAAGAACCGCCGGTTCAAGTTCCTCAAGGGGTGTTTTTGAATATTTTTTAAGGATTCTGTCAAGGGTTATGCGGCGTTCAAGAACACCGTAGAAAAGTGCGGAAACGAACGCCTTGTCGCGGTGCTCAAGCTGAGCACCGGAAAGAAGCGCATCGAGCACGATATTTGAAAAACCGCCTTCGCTGACTCTTAAAAGAGCCTTTACGGCGAGTGTTCTTGTGTTTGCCATTTTTTAAAACTCCTTTTGTTTGAAATTAATCTCTTCTTCTGCCTCCGAAGATAAGGATAAGACGAAGAAGCTGGGCAAGAGAGGAAACAAGAGCCGCAACATAGGTAAGAGCAGCCGCTCTGAGCACTTTTTTTGCTCCGTCAATTTCTTCTCCGTAAAGGATTCCGCTTGCTGAAAGGGTTTTTATTGCTCTGTCGGAAGCGTCGAATTCGACCGGAAGAGTAACAAGCTGGAAAATCGCAAGGGTTGAAAAAAGCAGAATTCCGGCATTAACAAGCCCCTGGGAAGAAAAAATCACGCCGATAAGAAGAATCGGAAGATAGAGCCAGGAACCTATCTGTGTAACCGGGATTATCATTTCGCGGATTCTTATGGGTTTATAATTGACCGCATGCTGGACTGCATGGCCTGCTTCATGGGCGGCAACTCCGATTGCGGCAATTGAAGTGCTGCTATAAACGCTGTCGGAAAGATTAACCGTTTTGTTCTTCGGGTTGAAGTTATCCGAAAGATGTCCGGAAATATGTCTTACCTGAACATCATAAATTCCGTTCTGGCGAAGAATATATTCCGCCGCCTGGGCTCCGGTCATTCCGCGCATTGTTTCAAGCTGGCTGTATTTGCTGAAATTGTTATTCACCTGGCTTTGCGCCCAAAGGCCGAACAGAAGCGCAGGGATTATCAGAATGAAATAATAAATATCAAAGCCGTAAAACATTACTGTTCACCTCGTATTATTTTCCGAATTTGACTCCTTTTTCAAGGCGTCTTCCGCGGATAAAATCCGCTCCGGACATTTTATTTTTTCCCTCAGGCTGTACAGTTATGAGTTCGATTGCGCCGTTTTTTGTTCCGACAACAAAACGCTTTTCGTCAAGAAGAGTTCCCTCTTCGCCGGAAAAACCTTCAATTGCTTTTGCTTCATGGATTTTGATCGATTTTCCGTCAAGGAAGGTGTATGCCATAGGCCAGGGATTAAGTCCGCGGACAAGGTTATGAATTTCTTCGGCGGTTTTTCCGAAATCTATTTCGCCCATTTCTTTTTTGAGCATCGGAGCATAGGTTGCGTCTTCCTCGTTCTGGGGTTCAGCTTTTACTTCGCCTTTATCAAAAAGTTCAAGGGTCTTTTCGATGGATTCGGCGCCGAGCTTTGCCATTCTGTCGAAAAGTTCGCCTGCGGTTTCGTCTTCACCGATGGGAAGTTCGAATTTCATGATCATATCGCCCGTATCCATTCCCTCAGCCATGAACATGGTTGTGATTCCGGTGACTTTATCTCCGTTGATAACAGACCACTGGATAGGAGCGGAGCCGCGGTATTTCGGAAGAAGGCTTCCATGAACGTTTACGTTTCCGAGAGGAGCAACGTCAAGGATATCTTTCGGAAGAATTTTTCCGTAAGCCGCAACAACGGTAATGTCGGGTTTAAGTTCCTGCATGATTGCAAGTGCTTCGCCGTCACGGAGTTTTGCGGGTTGGAAAACCGGGATATTGTGTTCCATTGCAACAACTTTGGTTGCTGTGGGGGTGATTATCTGTTTTCTGCCAACAGGTTTATCCGGTTGGGAAAAAACGCCGACAACGTTTCTTCCGGTATCAATAAGTCTTTGAAGAATCGCCGCGGCAAAATCCGGGGTTCCCATAAAGACGATTCGCATATCTTTCATTATTTTTCCTCACCTTTTTCGATTTGAATATCTTTTGCAAGGTCAACAAAGCAAACTCCGTTGAGGTGGTCGATTTCGTGGCAGAAAGCTCTTGCTTTAAGCTCTCTTCCGGAAATTTCAAATTCTTCGCCGAAACGGTTCTGTGCGCGGACGGTTACCGCAAGGGGTCTTGTTACTGTTCCCCATTTTCCCGGGAAGGAAAGGCAGCCTTCGTTTCCGGTCTGTTCACCGGCGGTTGCAACGATTTTCGGGTTGATGAGTTCGATCACGCCGTCTTCGTCATAGCAATCAACAAGGCATACTCTTCTCATAATTCCAACCTGGGGTCCTGCGATTCCGACGCCGTCTGCTTCGTGCATGGTTTCCGCCATATCGTCAAGAAGAGTCCAGAGTTTTTCATCAAATTTTTCAACGGGGCGGCAGACTTTTCTAAGAATCGGGTCGCCGTCTTTTACAATAGTTCTGAGTGCCATTTTATTTTTCACCTTTCCTGTCAGTTTATATCATAAGGGTCAGCCATGACCTCAATTTTAACAAAATCTTTATTTTTTGAAAATTCTTTCAAAGTTTCGCCCATGGTTTCAAAAAAAGCCATATCCGGGCGGTATTTCACAATAAGTTTCCAACGCCATTTATCGGCGATTTTTGCAACGTGGGAAGGGGTCGGTCCGAGAATTCTTATGGGGATTCCGGTTTTTGCAACTTTTTCTTCAAGAAGCTTTGAAAAAACGGTTGCCGCTTCCCTTGTCTGTTTTTCGTTCGTTCCGGAAAAAAGTACCGAACCCATTGAACAGAACGGCGGATAAAGCATAACTTTTCGGTTTATGATCTCATCCTCATAGAACATTCTGTAATCCTGGGCGCAGGAACGTTCGATTACGCTGTGTTCCGGGGAATGGGTCTGGATATATGCCCTTCCGGAAAGTTTTGAACGGCCGCATCTTCCGATGACCTGGGTCAGAAGGCTGAAAGTTCTTTCATAGCTTCGGTAATCTCCGCCGTAAAGGGACATATCCGCCGCAAGAACTCCTACCAGAGTCACGTTCGGAAAATCAAGTCCTTTTGCAACCATCTGGGTTCCGACCATGATATCATATTTGCCTTCGGCAAAATCGGCAAAATGTCTGTCGTGGCTGAATTTTGCCATTGTGGTGTCCAGATCCATACGAAGTATTCTCGCTTTTGGGAACTGCGCCTGGATTTCGTCCTCGACTTTCTGTGTTCCGCATCCGGAATACATAACGTATTCGCTTCCGCAGGAATCGCATTTTACCGCCATCGGTTCGCTGTGGCCGCAATAATGGCACATAAGCCTTCCGTTGGCTCTGTGATAGATAAGCGGAATATTGCAGCGGGGACATTCTTTAACTGTTCCGCATTCGGCACATCTTGCGATGGTGTTATATCCGCGGCGGTTCATAAGAAGAATGGATTGCTGTCCGTTATCAAGGTTATATTGGATATCTTCCGCAAGAACTTCGCTTAAAACTCCCGTTCTTCCGGAAAGAATTTCGTTTTTCATATCAACTATGACCGATTCCGGAAGCTTTGCGCCGCCGTATCTTTCGGTCATTTCAAAAAGGTTTATCCTGCCTTTCTGCGCTTTATAAAAAGTTTCGACCGAAGGGGTTGCAGAAGCAAGAAGAAGCGGAATTCCGAGTTTCTTGCATCGGAAAGCTGCTGCATCCCTTGCGTGGAATCTCGGAGAGCGGTCGGATTTATAGCTCTGTTCCTGTTCCTCGTCCATAATTATAAGTCCGAGATTTTTTGCAGGTGCAAAAACCGCGGAACGGGTTCCGACGATTATTCTTGCTTTTCCGCTTGCAATACGTTTCCATTCGTCGATTCGTTCTCCGGCGGAAAGCGCGGAATGAACGACCGCAACGGAATCTCCAAAATATGAGAAAAATTTTGTCATCATCTGTGGAGTAAGGGAAATTTCGGGAACCATCAGAATTACCTGTTTTCCCTTTCCGATTTCCCTTTGGATAAGCTTCAGAAAAACCTGGGTTTTTCCGCTTCCGGTAACTCCGAAAAGAAGAGCCGTTGAAGTTTTTTCTTCGTCGCAAAGTTTTGCGATTCCGTCAAAAGCATTCTGCTGTTCTTCGGAAAAAACAATGCTTTCCGGGTCAATCCGGCGGAAATTTTCTTTATAGGGTCTTCGGAAAGTTTCCTGTTCAAAAAATTCCAAAGCGCCTTTTTTCATGAGTGTTTCGAGGACCGCTTTTCCTGCGGAAGTAAAATATCCGATTTCCTTTACGCAGGCACATCCGGCTTCCGAAAGAAATTCAAGAACTTCTTTTTGTTTCGGTGTCGGTTTTTTGAGAAGAGATTTTCCTTCCGCGTTAAGTTCGGTTTCCCGTTCGGAGATACGGACCATTTTTTCCGTTTCGTCACCGATTTTTCTTTTTGTGGCTTCTTCACGCCGAAGAATTCCCCGCTCCGCCATGGAATCTATCAAAACGGAATCGGAAAAACCGAAAGCTTTGTTTATATTTTCGCCTTCTGCTCCGTTTTTCTTTTTGCGGAGCCAGTTTATAACCCGCTGTTCCTCTTCGTTTTCGGATTCGCCGTTTGCGAAATATTTATAGACGGGTCTGAAGTTGAGTCCGGGGGGAAGCATTGCTTTGACCGCTTCGAAAAGCGGACAGAAAGTTGTTGCCGCAAGATATTTTGCAAGTTCGGTAAGTTCTTCGGAAACAACCGGTTCTTCATCAAGAAGAAAAGCGATTTCCTTGACTTTTGCCGGGTCTCCTTCCGGTTTTTCAGAAAGGGAGAAAACCATTCCCTGGCGTTTTTTGCCGCCGACGCCGAAAGGAACCATCACCCGGCATCCGGGTTTTATTTTTCCGGAAAACTCTTCCGGAACGGAATAATCAAAAAGTTTATCAAAGCCGAAAGCGGCTTTATCTATTGCTATTTTTGCGAACATAATAAAGCCCCTTTCGTAATATGTCTTCCTTGCCTAAATGGAGCCTTTTTTTAGGAAAGATCCATATCGTCGAGATAGAGATAGCCGTTTGTTGCGATGAAATCTTTTCTTCCCTGAAGGTTGTCGCCAAGGAGAAGATCGAACATATTCGCCGTTGCCTCAGCTTCGCTTGGAGTTACTTTAATAAGTCTTCTGGTTTCCGGATTCATGGTTGTGAGCCACATCATATCCGGTTCGTTTTCACCAAGACCTTTGGAGCGCTGGACGGTATATTTTGCTTTTCCGAGTTTTTCAACTATTCTTGCTTTTTCGTCTTCGGTATATGCAAAATAGGTATCTTCCTTGCAGGTAATTTCATAAAGCGGAGATTCCGCAATATAGACGTAACCTTCCTCGATAAGGGTCGGAGTAAGGCGATAGAGCATTGTAAGGATAAGAGTACGGATCTGATATCCGTCGACGTCAGCATCGGTGCAGATTACAACTTTGTTCCAGCGAAGGTTTTCAATATCGAAGGAGGAAAGTTCCTTGTTCGCTTTGCTCTTAACCTCAACTCCGCAGCCGAGAACTTTAAGAAGGTCGGTGATGATATCGCTTTTGAAAATTTTATCGTAATCCGCTTTAAGGCAGTTGAGGATCTTTCCGCGGACGGGCATTATTGCCTGGAATTCAGAGTCTCTTCCCTGTTTACATGCGCCCAAAGCGGAGTCGCCCTCTACGATATAAATTTCGCGTCTTTCGGTATCTTTGGTTCGGCAATCGACAAATTTCTGGACGCGGTTGGTCATATCCATTGTCGCGGTGAGTTTCTTTTTAAGGTTCTGGCGGGTCTTTTCAGCATTTTCGCGGCTTCGCTTGTTGATAAGGACCTGTTCCGCAACTCTTACCGCATCGTCGGGATTTTCGATGAAGAAAACTTCAAGCTGATGCTTTAAAAATTCGGTCATCGCTTCGGCGATGAATTTGTTGGTGATTGCCTTCTTGGTCTGGTTTTCGTAAGAAGTCTGGCTTGAGAACGAAGAGGAAACAAGGATAAGGCAGTCCTCAACGTCCTGGAAGTTTATTTTGCTCTCGTTTTTGAGATATTTGTTGTTTGCTTTAAGATAGGTGTCAATCTGGCTTACAAAGGCGGATTTGACCGCTTTTTCCGGAGAGCCGCCATGTTCAAGGTGGCTTGAGTTATGGTAATATTCAATTGCCTTGACTTTATTGGAGAAACAGCAGGCAATCTGCATTTTTACTTTATATTCCGGTTTGTCTTCGCGGTCTCGGCCGGTTCTTTCGCCCTGCCAGAACTGGGTTCCGGTAAGAACAGCTTCTGTTCCGGCGATTTCTTTGACGTAGTCGCTTATTCCGTTTTCGTAGGTGTATTCATAAGTTTCAAATCCGCCGGTTATTTTCTGGTCACGGAGAACAAAGATTATTCCGGAGTTTACAACTGCCTGGCGCTTGATAACTTCCTGATACCATTCGATCGGAATTGCGATATCGGTAAAAACGTCGTTATCCGGTTTCCAACGGATCTTTGAACCGGTTTTACGCTTTGTTGTTTCTTCTTTATGAAGTCCGCCGACGTTTTCGCCTTTTTCGAAATGGAGTTTATAGATAAAACCGTCGCGGCAGATTTCCGCATCCATCCATTCGGAGGAGTACTGGGTTGCGCAAAGACCGAGACCGTTGAGGCCAAGGGAAAATTCATAATCGCTTGCGCTTTCATATTTTCCGCCCGCATAAAGTTCGCAGAAAAGAAGTTCCCAGTTATAGCGCTGTTCGTTGTTGTTCCAATCGACCGGGCATCCGCGGCCGAAGTCTTCGACCTCGGTGGAACCGTCGTTGTAACGGGTCACGATTATTTTTTCGCCGTAACCGGCTCTTGCTTCGTCGATGGAGTTTGAAATAATTTCAAAAGCGGCGTGTTCGCAGCCTTCGATTCCGTCGGAACCGAAAATAACCGCAGGGCGTTTTCTTACCCTTTCGGCACCTTTTAAAGTCTGTATGCTTTCGTTTCCGTATTCTTCGCGTTTCTTTGCCATTTTTTCCTCCGGTACATAAATTTCCAATTTATTATTATATAACTTTTTCCGGCAATTTTCAATTAATATTATATTAATATTATATAAAAAAAGAAAAAAG
>JAZQUO010000010.1:0-48216 GCA_045631325.1 Oscillospiraceae bacterium | reverse complement strand
ATCTCTGTGGCTAACAAATCAAAGTCTGTTTTTCCTAAGCTTCAAGTCATGCTGACTTGCTATTACTTTTGGAATTTACTCAAATGAATACAAGGGTTTAATTCTTGTTTCTTCCTGTTGTTCAATTTTCAAGGTCCTTTTGTTTTTCGCTGTCTCATGTGACAGCTTGATTAGTATATCATCTCGCAACACAAATGTCAACTGTTTTTTTAAACTTTTTTTCGAAAATGCATCGCCTCCGTGTGTTCTGTGAATAACATTTCACATTTGGTTGAAATGTCCAGTTTTCAGGTACCGGTTTTCAACAAAACGCCTTGTTTTTCAACATTTTCTCAACAAAAAAGCCCTTTTGGAGCTTAAATGTACTTTTTCTCCAAAAAGGCTATTTATTAATTATAATTTATAATATTACATTTTTTCAAAGATTTCTTTGTTCTTGATACAATAATTTATACCGGAACAAATTGTAAGAACCACCATAATACAGGTTATGCAAATGGTTAAGGTTCCAATAAAGCTTCCCTGTTCCGCTCCGATCGAGCATTTGAAAAGAACAAGGATAGCCGTGACATCCTGGGAAATTGTTTTAAGCTTTCCAAGTATATCCGCAGCCATTATCTTTCCTTTTGACGATGCAAGCATCCTTATTCCTGTAACAAGAAATTCTCTCGACATTACAACGATCGTTATTGCCGGATGGAATATTCCGGCATATGTGAAGCATATGAACGCAGACATTACAAGAATTTTATCCGCAAGCGGATCCATAAGCTTTCCGAAATCTGTTACAAGCTTCTTTTTTCTTGCAATATATCCGTCAAGAAAATCCGTTACCGCCGCAAGAACAAAAATTGCAAACGCAACCCAGATATTTATTCCGCCGACAAGAAAAGCTGTTACAAAAAGCGGAATAAGAATAACTCTTAAAACGGTAAGCATATTAGGAATATTCAAAAGCACATCTCCTTCGATTATTCCGTGATTTCGCCGAGAAGGTCATATTCGGAAGATTTTACTATTTTTACTTTTACAAAATCGCCGATGCAATGTTTTTCCGGGCTTGAGAAATAAACAATACCGTCGATTTCCGGAGCATCCTGAGAGCTTCTTCCACGGAATACTTTATTTTTGTTGTCGTATCCTTCAACAACAACGTCCATTACTGTTCCCACTTTTTTCTTGAGAAGTGCTGCGGAAACAGCAGTCTGAATTTCCATGATAACTTCCGCGCGGCGCTGTTTTGTTTCCTCATCAAGCTGGTCGGGAAGATCGTAAGATCTTGTTCCCTCTTCTCTGGAATATGCAAAACAACCGAGACGGTCGAACTTGGCCTGCTTTACAAATTTGCAAAGAGCTTCAAAGTCGCTGTCGCTTTCGCCGGGGAAACCGGTCAGAAGAGTTGTACGAAGGGTGATTCCCGGAACTCTTTCTCTGAGATGTTTCACCATCGCGACAAGTTCAGCCGGTGTGCTCTGTTTTCTGTACATTGCTTTAAGAACTTTTTTGCTGCAATGCTGAAGCGGTATATCAAGGTATTTTACAATTTTATCTTCGGAAGCAATTACGTCAAGAAGTTCCTCGGTAACTCTTTCCGGGTATGCGTAAAGAATTCTGATCCATCTGATGCCGTCAATTTTGCAGATTTCACGGAGAAGTTCCGGAAGCATACGTTTTCCGTAAATATCTTCACCGTATCTGGTGGTATCCTGTGCTATGATAATGAATTCCTCAACGCCTTTTTCCGCAAAAGCCATGCATTCCTCAATAATGTTTTCCATAGGTCTGCTGCGGTATCTTCCGCGTATTGCCGGAATTGCACAATAGGAACAGCGGTTGTCGCATCCGTCGGCAATTCTGATATATGCATAATAAGGATAGTTAACAAGGATTCTCTTGCCTTCCATCTCAAGATTTTCCGGAGCATAGAATTTGCGTACCTTCTGTCCTTCAAGAGCCTGACGGATGGATGCGGCAATTTCGTCGTTTGCGCCGATTCCAAGAATTACGTCTGCTTCCGGGATAAGTTCAGCCATTTCCTCGCGGTAACGTTCCGCAAGGCATCCGGTTACAACAACAAGCTTTACGCAGCCCTGTTCTTTAAGCTGGCAGCATTCAAGAATATTTTCAATGGATTCACGTTTTGCGCTTTCAATAAAACCGCAGGTGTTTACAATTACAACGTCGCAGTCTGCGGCGTTTTCGACAATTTCAAAACCCTCTTTTTCAAGCGCGCCGAGCATAAGCTCCGCGTCAACCTGGTTTTTGTTGCATCCGAGAGCAATCATTCCGATTCTTACGGTTTCATTCGTTTCCATACAGTTCATCTGCAATTTCTTCCTTTACTTTATATATCGCATCTTTTATCATATCATATCCGTAGCCAAGACGGAAGAGCGAATTTATAACTTTTTTGGAATTTTTTTCATCTGTAAGCTGATTTTTGTACCGAAGTTCAATAATCCGCTCCAATCTTTCCTCCGAAGAGCCGATTTCCTCCTCTGCGGCAAAAATCGCTTCCTCCGCGGTTTCCTCATCAATTCCTTTTCTTTTAAGTTCCATCCGAAGGCGCGAAGGTCCGAGAAGTTTCATTTCCATAAGGTCATGAGCATACTGGAAAGCATAAGCTTCGTCGTCGATAAGTCCGCCTTCCTCAAGCATATCCAGAACTTCGTTCACCGTTCCGGTTTCCGCAAAAACTTTCAGTTTATCAAAAAGCTCCAAACGCGAATGAGCCCTGTACTCTAATAAGTTCAGGGCTTTTTCTTTGGTCTGTTCGGTTGTAAGCTTTGTTTTCGGTTTATTCTTCGTCGTCCACATCTGCTTCAATATCAATGCCGGTGGGGGCAACGTTCAGAATTTTCGATTTTTTTGCAGGTTTGGAAAGATCGGAAAGCTTATCCATGTTTTCACGGACTTTTGCTTCAATTTCTTCGCAAAGAGCGGTGTTGGAACGAAGGAGTTCCTTGACGTTATCGCGTCCCTGGCCGAGTCTTTCGCCGTTATAAGAGAACCATGCGCCGGATTTATCGACAATATCAAGTTTTACCGCAATATCAAGAAGTTCGCTTTCCTTGCTGATTCCCTGTCCGTACATAATATCAAATTCGGCTTCGCGGAAAGGCGGAGCAACTTTGTTTTTTACTACCTTAACTTTGGTGTGGTTACCGATAACGTCGCCGCCCTGTTTGATCTGTTCCTGTTTGCGAACGTCAAGACGAACGGAAGAATAGAATTTAAGTGCGCGGCCGCCGGGGGTAACTTCCGGGTTTCCGTACATAACGCCGACTTTTTCACGAAGCTGGTTGATGAAAACAGCAACGCAGTTGGTCTTGCTGATAACACCGGTGAGTTTGCGGAGAGCCTGGGACATAAGTCTTGCCTGAAGACCAACATGGGTGTCGCCCATAAGTCCTTCAATTTCCGCTTTCGGAACCATTGCCGCAACGGAGTCCACAACAATTACGTCGATTGCGCCGGAACGGACAAGCGCTTCTGTGATTTCAAGGGCCTGTTCACCGGTATCCGGCTGGGAAACAAGAAGGGAATCGATATCAACGCCGAGAGCTTTTGCATAAACCGGGTCAAGTGCATGTTCAACGTCGATGAAGGCTGCTTCGCCGCCTGCTTTCTGTGCGGATGCTATGATATGGAGGGCTACGGTTGTTTTACCGGAACTTTCCGGTCCGTAAATCTCAACAATTCTGCCGCGGGGAACACCGCCGATTCCAAGGGCGCTGTCAAGAGAGATGGAACCCGTTGAAATTGCCTCAACGTTGAGTGCCGGCGCCTGGCCGAGTTTCATAACGGTTCCTTTTCCGTACTGTTTTTCAAGTTGTTTGATTGCGGTTTCAAGTGCTTCTTTTCTGTCTGCCATAAATCTCAATCCTCCATTTTTCATAATATCCAATCGGCTTCATTTCTGTTTTATATTATAGTATATAATCATTTTAAAATCAATAGATTTGCGTTAAAAAATCGAACATTTGTTCTGAGTATATTTCTGTCGGTGCGTTTTTGTCCAAGAGCCTTCCCCTTGAGGGGGAAGGTGGCGGATGAGGTGCAGCCGCAAAACTGCGTATAAATGTTTATTTATAAATAATACTATATATACATTATATAAGGAGATGTTTTTATGTTCAAAAACGGAAAACCCGCCGAACTTGATCGCACCCAACTTGATAAACTCAACGCCATGCAGCATGAGATCACCGACACTTCCGGAAACGGAGTTATCCTTGTTGCCTATTGCAAAAACTGCGGCGGATGCTCCGGCTGCAAATAAAAAAAGCCGTGCTCATTTTGAGCACGGCTTTTTGCAATCAAACTTCCGTCTTTTTCTTTTTGAATTTAAAAATAAAGCTCCTGAAAAGAATCACGTTCATAGCCGCAAAAAATGCAACAAGAATAAGAAGCGTAAGAACCGGTTTTTTCGGTGCAAGCATTGCAAGAAGCATCATCGGGAAACCGAAAACAATTGCCGGCAAATTCTGATAAACCATATTATCCGCCGCCGGGGTTTCAAAATCCCCGTCAATCTCGCGGAGAAGAATTGTACCGGTGCTTGCGGTGCCGGTAAGCATTCCGAACATCATAAGGAACTGTTCTTCCGCATATTTCGGGAAAAGTTTCTTTGCAACAAAATGGTTGTAAAAATATGTAATCAAAAGTCCCGCAAGACCGAGGATAAGCATAATTCCCCAATACTGTTCAAGAACAGAAAGGCGGATAGCCGCAATTCCGGAAACAACCATTATATCAAAGAAAAAGTTGCTTGCGCGGGTAAGAAGAAAGTTGTTCGTATAGTTTTTCTGAATCGCGTTTTTCTTTTTGAGAAAGCGCATTGTTTCCTTTACAAGAGTTGCCGCAAGAACGCCGAGAAGGAAGTTGAATCCGAAGATAAGCGAAGTCATTCCCGGAAGAACCTTGCCAAGCACCGACATTAAGAAATAGGCGATCATGTAAGTTACAACAATAAGCGCAATCTGAACAGTCATCTTATCGATACTTTCCTGCATCGGAATCTCGTTTTCTCCTTCAATATGAGTATGGCGGACTTCGCTTGATTTCTTTCCGATTATACCTTTTCTTTTAAGAAGGTTAAGATGAACAACGCCTCCGATGCTTGCGCTAAGGAATCCGAAAGCGGCAATGGTGAGTCCGAAGGATTTTCCTCCCTCAAATCCGAAATCCACCTCATAGATTCCGCCGTAGTTCATAGCCTGGCCTGTTCCCTGTCCGTAACCGAAAGGAAGAAGAACGCCCGCGGCTTCAAAAAAATCAGGAATGAAAAATGTTGCGGCAACCATCGTTATTACCATTCCGACAATTCCCTGAAGAAGATATGTTGAAACAGTCGTTACGCCGGTGTTGAAAACCTCAACAGCTCTTTCCTTTGTAACTTTTCCGTCGGAAGTTTTAAGAGTCGAGGCAATAAATCCAAGCGCAAGACAATGGTAAGTAAACATTTCGAGGGTCTTCGTTCCGGAATCGCCGAAAAATGCGCTGTCGAACATAATTTCCCCTGTGATAAGTTTATATATCCATGCAACAAAAATAAGAATTCCGCCGCCGATTACGGAAATCGGAATAAGCGAATCTTTCAGAAATACAACCGATTTTTTAAGAACGTTTCCAACGAGAAGGCTTGCAAGAAGCACCGCAACAACGTTGAGCGTTCCCCAGACACTATAATCCCAAAAATTTTCCATCAGTGTTTCCCTCTTTTATATTTTTCCATCTGTAATAAATGTTTACGTATTTAAGAGCATTAAAGCTTTTGCTTCCGGTGATTTGATAAACATTTTTATCGTGATAGATATTGAGCTTGTTTCTTCCGAGAACCGAAACTGCGGAAAGTTCTTCAAAAGGAAAAACCCATTCGCTTTCCGTTCCTTTGTCCGCAACGATTTTGTCGCCGTAAAGGGCAAGTTCAGTTTTTGCGCGGATAAGTTTTTTGTTTTTGCGGATAATAACTTCTTTAACTGTTGCTTCGTCACAAAAAAGCGGTTTTTCGGTATAATCAAGAACGTCAAGCTTGTTCACAAAATCGAACTGATAATCGTACCAATCCCCGAAAAATTCGAACGGAAAATCAAAACCTTTTCCGGTGATTCTTTTGTCTTCGCCGTAAACAACTGTTTTTCCGCATTTTTTGCAACGGAGTTCGTTTCCGCTGCCTTCAAATTCCGAAAGTCCGCAGAAAGGACAGACATAAGCCGCTCTTTCAAGATATTCCGCACGTCTTTCGGATCTGAAGATTCCGCCTTCTCTCGCTTCGTCAACATAAAGTCCGTCGCGGATTCTTCCGATAAATTCCTCATCGGACAACGCGGAATATTCTTCCGGAAAAATCACTTCCGAAACATAGGATCTCATTCTTCCTTTTCTTGTTTTGTCGCTCCAGCGGGGCTGGATTCCGTAACCGCCCTCGATTCTGTAAAGAACCACCGGAACGTTGATTTTTCTTGCAAGCGAAACAATTGCCGGGTTTATATATTCGGTCCTTCCGCTGTAAGTTCTGTTTCCTTCCGGAGCAAGGGCAATTGAACCTCCTTCTTTTGCAACACGAAGACAGTTCATGACCGCACCGACGTCAGTGGTCTGTTTTTTAATCGGAATCGGTTCAACCGCAAAACGAAGAAGGGAAGAAAGAAATCCCATCGAGAAAATATCTTCCGTCGCAAGATAATAAAGCGGTCTTTTAAAAGAAAGACCCACAAAAAACTGGTCAAAAGCGGTCTGATGATTATAAAGAACAAGATAGGGTCTGTCTTCCTCTTCCCTGAACTTTTCCACATCGATTCCGTATTTAAGTTTACATAAAGGTCCTATAACAAGTTTAGCAATTGCCTGTATGATTTTATGTCTTGGTTTTATCCATTTTTTTCTTTTTGCCATTATTTCTCCTCATAAAAGAGTTTAATTTACATCACAATCTGAACATATATATTATATAATACTACTTTTTTCCGGAAACTTAAACATTTTTTAAAAAATTCTTAATAAAATATTATAATATATAATCCGCATCAATCAAAAAAAGCACCCTTAAGGGTGCTTTTTATTATTCTTCCTCTTCTTCCATAAGGCGTTTATAAACTTCGCCCTTGGTCTGTCCTGTAAGTTTTGCAGCTTCCTTTGCTGCCATGGAAGCGGGTTTTCCCTTTTCCATAAGTTCCTTTGCAATGGAAATTGCTTCCTCCATCGGGTCGCGCATTTCTTCTTTTTCAATCTGCTCGCCGTCAAGAACAAGAACATATTCGCCTTTCGGCGGGTTTTCGGTATGATATTTCACCGCTTCGGAAAGAGTTCCTCTCCAGGAAGTTTCGTGAATTTTTGTAAGTTCCTTTACCACAACAATATTTCTGTCGCCGAAAACGGAATTCATGTCTTTAAGGGTGCTGAGGAGTTTATGGGGTGCTTCGTAAAAAACCATCGTTCTGCGTTCATGGCGAAGTTCCATAAGATGTTCCATTCTGGAAGTGCGTTTCACGCTGAGAAAACCTTCGAAAGTAAAGCGGGAAACAGAAAGTCCAGAAACCGCAAGGGCGGAAATTACCGCCGAAGGACCGGGAACGACTTCAACTTTGACGTCCGCTTTGATGCAAAGTTTGACAAGGGTCTCGCCCGGGTCGCTTATGCAGGGCATTCCCGCATCGGTTACTATCGCACAGCTTTCGCCGTTCTGAAGGCGGGAAACAATTATATCTCCCTGTTCATATTCATTGAATTTCTGATAGATCACCATCGGTTTTTTAATTCCGAAATGGTTAAGGAGTTTCACCGTAACGCGGGTGTCCTCCGCCGCAATAAAATCAACTTTTTCAAGGGTCTCAACCGCTCTCGGAGAAAAATCCCCAAGATTTCCGATAGGTGTTCCCACTACATAAAGAATTCCCATAATACCTCTTTTATCTTCCGTTTTCAATATAGTTTATTTTAAGTCCCGCATGTCCGCCTTTTTTGCCTTCGATAAGAATAAGCCAGGGTTCCGCGGAATCCGTTGCGTTGTTGACAAAAGTAAGCCTTTTCGGTTCAATTTTGTTCTTCCGCATTTCAAAAATCACGTCCGCAAGCCTTTCCGGTCTGTGGCACATACAGAATCTTCCGCCGTATTTAAGAAGCCATCCGGCGGTTTTTGTAACCTGGGCAAGGGTGCATCCGCTTTCCCTTCTTGCAAGATCCCGGGAAGTTGTTCCGTTCTCCTTTCCGGAACCTGTTACAAAATAGGGCGGATTCACCGTTATAAGGCTGAAACTTTCCGCCGGCCAGTCAAGTTCGTTAAGGTCCGCAAGAACCGGGAAGAATCTGTCCTGAACTCCGTTCTTTTCCGCGGTCCATTTACAAAGTTCAATGGCACCGGGCTGGATATCGACCGCGGTGACTCTTCCTTTAAAACCGTTTGCCATCATCATCACCGGAACAACGCCGCATCCGGTGCAAAGATCGAGAACGTTGTCTTTGAATTTCGGCTTTGCGAATTCCGCAAGAAGAAGAGCGTCTCCACCGAATCCGTATTCTTTTGTTGTGGCCATATCAAGGCCGTAAAAATCGTTTACGATTATATCCATTTTTCTCTCCGTCAGTTGGGAACATTGATAAGGAAGGAACCGCCTTCACCGAGAACGGTGGTCGGAAGCTGTCCGTTCCATCTTTGTACATAATAATACTGAACAAGTTCGGGAGTAAGGCTTTCGGCAATTTTCTTGTTGACTTCCGCTTCTTTTTCACCTGCGTAATAAGCGGATTCCGCCTGGATCTTTGTAACTTCAAGTTCCGCCTGCGCCGCAATTACGTCACGTTCCGCCTGTGCCTGCTGTTCCATTGTAAGCTGTTCCTGTTTGGTCTGTGCGGTAAGTTTTTCCTGTGCCGCAACCTGTTTTGCCTCAACCGCATCGGTGAATGCATCGGTGAAGTCGATATCTTCGATTGAAATATCGTTTACGGTAATTCCGTAAGGTTCCATATCCGCTTTCATCGCCGTAACAATTTCTCCGGAAAGAACTTCGCGGTTTGCAATAAGGTTTTCTGCGGTATAATTTGCAAAAACCGCTTTTACGTTTTCAAGGGCTCTCGGAAGAATGATGTTGTCGTAATAATTTCTTCCGACAGTTTTATAAAGGGTATATGCGGTTTGGGAGTTTATGCTGTAGTTGATGGTGGTTGAAACCTGAACCTGCTGGATGTCGCTTGAAAAAGCTTCAGTCTGAATGTTTACTTTCTGTACGCGGTTATCAAGATTGATAACTTTCTGCCAGGGAAGGACAAAGTTCGGGCCTGCTTCAAGAGAAGCTTTCTCAACTTTTCCGAATGTGGTAACAATTCCGGTGTGTCCGGTGGGAACAACTCTTATGCAGGAAAGAAAAGCAACCAGAACAAGAACCGGAACAAGAATCGCAACAAATCTTACGGCGCGGAATTTGCTTACTTTTTTGGTTCTGATAATTCCGTTTTCATCGGTATAGGAAACGTCCTCGATTTTTGTAAAGAAGCCTTCTTTTTTCATTTTCTGTCATCTCCTGAAAAATATTTTAAAAAAGCGGGAAGGTTTTTCCCTTCCCGCATAAAATCATTTTTTCTTCGGTTCGGGTGCTCCGACGGGGCAAACTTTTGCACAGCGTCCGCATTCGATGCAAAGTCTTTTTATTACAACATACTGTCCGCAGCTTTGATAAATTGCGCCCTTCGGACATTCTTTTTCACATTTTCCGCATTCGATGCATTTTCCGGAAATTACATACGCCATATAAAAAAGCCTCCTCCCCTTTATATATTAATTCAATTCTAACACTATGCGCAGAAAAAATCAATATTCAGATAAAAAAAGAAGGAAGGCCAAAGCCTTCCTTCTTCAATAATTGCAAAAATTATTCTTCTTCGGGAGCACCAACAGGGCATTCGCCTGCGCAAGCACCGCATTCAATGCATTTGCCTGCATCGATAACGTATTTGCCGTCGCCTTCGGAAATTGCTTCAACAGGGCAAGCATCTGCGCAAGCGCCGCACATGATGCAAGCATCGGAGATTTTGTATGCCATAATCAAAAAACCTCCTTTAAAAAGATAATATAATTTTAACACAAATTTTTAAAAAATCAATACGTAAAAAAACGGAAAGCGTCTTCTTTCCGTTTTTATTTAAGAATCAATCGTCGCCGGGTTGTGCCGCGCCGACCGGGCAGGAATAGGAACAGGTTCCGCAATCGATGCATTTTGCGGGGTTGATAACGTATTTTCCGTCGCCGGGTTCAATTGCGTTAACGGGGCAGTTTTCCGCGCAGGTTCCGCATTCAATACACATATCGGAAATTTTGTATGCCATGGTAAAATCCTCCTGAAAAATTATTCTTCGTAATCGGTTTCTTCAATTTCGGTTTTTACTTCTTCCCTTTCGCCGCGAATACGTTTTGTCACGGATTTATGGAAGGATTTCGGTGCGCCGTCCGGTGCGTCGTCCATTTTTACGGTAACCATTCCGGTCATAAGGTTGATATCAACAACTGTACCGGTGCCGTCCGGGGTTTTAACTCCGGCGCCGACTCTCGGCATGGTTCTGATAAGTTCCTCATAACCTTCCTGTTCATATTTAAGACAGCACATAAGTCTTCCGCAGGTTCCGGAAATTTTGGTGGGGTTAAGGGAAAGTCCCTGTTCCTTTGCCATTTTTACGGAAACCGGCGCAAACTCACCGAGGAACTGGGAACAGCAGAAAGGTCTTCCGCAAATTCCGAGACCGCCCATCATTTTTGCTTCGTCGCGGACACCGATCTGGCGAAGTTCGATTCTTGTTCTGAAAATTGCCGCAAGGTCTTTGACAAGTTCGCGGAAGTCAACTCTTCCGTCCGCGGTGAAATAAAAAATTATCTTGCTGTTGTCGAAAGTATATTCAACGTCAACAAGTTTCATATCAAGTTTATGGTCCGCAATTTTAACAAGGCATTTTTCAAAAGCCTGTTTTTCAAGGATGTTATTTTCTTCAACATGTTCAAGGTCTTCCGCGGTTGCGAAGCGGAGAACTTTTTTAAGGGGCATCACAACTTTTTCCTCGTCAACAAAGCGGTTGTCTGCCGCAACTTCACCGCATTCGGTTCCGCGGCTTGTTTCAACGATAACTCTGTCGCCAATGGAAAATTTTTCACCCTCCGGGTCAAAATAATAGACCTTTCCGACTTCCTTGAAGCGGACGCCTATAACTTCGATCTTTTCGCTCATAATTTTCCTCCAAAAACGCCGGAAAGTTCCATGCAGATCCAGCTTTCAACAAGTTCAAGAGAACAGTTCTGAAGCAGGGCAAGTTTTCCGCGTTCAACAATATCTGATGTTTTAACTGCTTCGGAAGGTGTCACCCTTACCGGAGCGGGTCTTCCGGCGGCGCGGTCGATTCCGCATCGTCCGGTTATATTCAAAAGCCTTTCAAGAAATTCCGAAAGATCTGCTTTTGTCTTACATTTTGCCGCAAGTTCCGCCGCAAGGGAATATCCGTTCCCTTTTTTGAGCATTTCCGGAACTTTTGCCGCAAGAAAAACAATTTCCGAAAAACCTTCGGAAGCCCCTGCGCTTGCTGCGCCGAAGTTTCCGCCATAGGCTATTGCAAAAAGTTCCGCTTCCGTTTCGGAAAATTCCGGGAATTTTTCCCGCAAAGCCGCGGCGCATTCCTCTCTTGTCGGCGGTTCAAGGGAATAAACCGTCGAACGGCTTATGATTGTATCAAGAAGACTTCTTCTGTTGTCACAGGTAAGAATAAATCTTGCGTGTGCGGGCGGTTCCTCAAGAGATTTCAAAAGAGCGTTCTGCGCTTCTGCAGTCATATTTTCCGCATTGAGAAGAATATATACTCTTTGTTCGGATTCGTTCGGCGCAAGCCAGAGGGAATTCTTGATTTCCCTTATGCTTTCGATATGAAAACTTCTTGCTCCGCCTTCCCCACCGTAAATCTCAACGTCCGGGTGGTTTCCGCTTTCGATTTTTCTGCAAACGGAACAGTTTCCGCAAGGACGATTTTCTTCCCTGCAAAGAATCGCTTTTGCAAGCCAGATCGCAAGTTCCTTTCTTCCTGTTCCTTTTTCTCCTTCGATAAGAACCGCATGGGAAAGGTGACCTTCCCGCAAGGAGGCCGAAAGCGTTTTTTTCAGTTCATTCAGACCGGGCATTTTTTAAACTTTTTCGAAGCGTTCGACGTTCATTACAAAAATGGTTGCTCCGCCAACGGTTACTTCAACCGGGAATGCGGAATACATGCCGACGTCAAAGCTGTTGTTGGGAACCATCTGTTTGCGTTTTTTGCTGTGCTGTCCGATAACATCGATAACGTCCTGAACCTGCTCGTCCTCAACGCCGATGAGGAATGTGGTGTTTCCGCTCATAAGAAAGCCGCCGGTTGTTGCAAGCTTTGTTACGGAATATCTTGCCTTGGTAAGTGCTGCAGAAACAGCGCTGCTGTCATCGCCGGAGACGATTGCAATGATCATTTTCATATTATGTTCCTCCTTGGGAAGATTATGTAATATTTGACCGCAAAGCGGGACTTAACTTTATTTTACAACGTTTATTTTATCGATTCCGTATTTTTTAAGAAGACCGGCGATTTTTTCGTCGATAATCTCTCCCGGAACCGCAATGGCAATGCAGGGCGGACACGGAAGATCAAGCCTTGCGGCAATTCTTCCGATTGCGTTTTCGGTTTCGATTTCTTCCGTTTCGGCAAAAACCGCATTTCTTACGGACATTGCCTTTTCCGGCATTTTTGAAATCCGTTCTTCAAAAGCCGCAAAACCGTTTCCGAAAGTTTCTTCAATGAATTTTGCGACCCTTTCAAAATCCCTTTCGGTATTGAAAGGCGAAGCCATGAGCACCGCCCATTCATCGTTGACGTATTCCGGTTCGATTCCGTTCTCACGGAGTTTTCTTCCGAATTCATCTCCGCTCATTTCGGTGGATTTCACAGAAAGAACAAGCCTTGCGGGTTCAACGTTACGGACCTTCGGGGCAAGTCCGTGCTCAAAAGCCTTGTAACGAAGATTCGCGACTTTTCCGTTGAGCATCGCAAAATCGAATTTTGCTTTTTCTTCAAGATATTCCGCACATTTATCCGCGGAAAGCATTATAAGATAGCTTGGACTTGTTGAACCGAAAAGGCGCATCTTCTGTTTTGCCGTTTCCCGAAGGGAAGCGTCTTTAAGATGCAGAAACGCTCCTCCTGTAAGGACCGGAAGGCTTTTATGCAGGGAATCCGCACACATATCCGCTCCGAGAGCAATTGGGTGCATCTCGATGGGTGTGAAATGAAGATGTGCGCCGTGGGCATTGTCAACAAGAAGCTTTGCTCCGTGTTCATGTGCGAGATTGGCAAAAGCTTCAATATCGCTCATAACTCCGAAATAATCCGGCGAAGTAAGATAAATTGCTTTCGCGTCCGGATTTTCCTCAAAAGCCGCTTTTGCTCCTTTTAAATCCCTCGGATTTATCCATATCGGATCAAGGTCAAGAAGCGCAATTGTGTTTACCGCGGCTGCATGGCAGTTTCTTGCAATAATAAGTTTTTCCCCGGGGTTCAAGGCCGTTGCCAGCATCGCCTGGATACAAAGGGTCGAACCTCCCGCCGAAAGAAGGCTTGCGCCCGCTCCGTAAATCTTCGCAAAGCGTTTTTCCGTTTCGAAAATCGCTTCGGAAGATTCAAAAAGGCTGTCCGCTCCTTCAACTTCGGTTATATCATATTTAAAATATTCCGGAAATTCTTCCGCGCCTTTATGCCCCGGCATATGAAAGCGTGAAAGGTCTTTTCCTATATATTCGTTCAGCGCGTTTTCAAGAGGATTCATTTTTTAAACCTCTTTTTGAGTTTGTTGAGCTTTCCGTTAAGTTTAAAAGCGTGTTTCACCATTTTTGCCGCAATGGGTTTATAGGTGATATCAAACTCGCCGGGAAGTTCATCGACCTGGCCGTTGAATCCGCGTTTGAAACGGTAAAGACCGTAAAGATGGTCGCTTTCGTCTTCAAGATTTCCGGAAATTCCCTGGAAGTCATAAACTTCGCATCCGGTTTCAATTGCCCATTTTATCATTTCCCATTGGATAAGATAGTTCGGCATAACGTTCCGGAAAGCATTGTCGGAAGCGCCGTAAACATAGCAGCATTTTCCCGCATAGTTGGTGGTGATGGTTCCGCAGACAGCCTGTCCGTTATAAAAACCCATATAAAGGCGGACGTGATCACCGAGGGAATCGAGCATTCTTTCGAAATATTCCTTCGGACGGATGTTAAAACCGTCGCGTTCACCGGTGGTTTTCATGATTCTCATGAATTCATCGAGATATTCTTTTCCGACAACCTTTATTTCAACGCCGTGTTTTATCGCAACCCGGACGTTATAACGGCATTTCTGGGTGAGGTTCATAAAAACCTCGTCCTCGGTGCGGTCCTTGATATAAAGGCGGTAATTGAAACGGCACTGAATGGTTTCAAAACCGGTAGGGCCGGATTTTCTGGTAAAACCGAGTTCTTTTGCAATTTTAAGGAATTCCTCATCGGAAACGGAAATATCCGGGTCCATTTTGAAGTTATGGGCATTATATTTCTTCGCAAGAATTTTTGCGCCCGCAAGAAGGTCTTTAAGAACAGCCTTGTCGTGAAGATTGCAGACAGGGCCTCTGGGTGCATAAAGAAAACTTGTTCCGATAAGCGGTATTCTTTGTATTAAAACAGACATTCCGCCGACGATTTCGCCGGTTTCGTTTCTGGAAACAACAATTTCGTGACCCCAGTTGTTTTTAACTCCGTACCAAAGGGTCGATTGGGTGAAGCAGCCCATGGAATGGCTTTTGCAAAAAGCCTCATATTCCGGATACTGCTCTTTTTTAAGGATCTCCATTTTAATCCTCCGTGATTATTTTATAGTTGCGCTCAACATTCGCCGGTTTCCAACCGTAGGAACGGTCGGAAAGATCCATTCCCGGAGTATAGACCGGTTTTGCGCTCTCCTTGAATTCTTTAAGTCCGGTGCCGTCCGCGTGTCTGTTCATGGGGCAGCAATCGGTGCAGCAGTCGCAGCCGCAGATGAAACCGACTTTTTTGATAAGAGCTTCATCCTCTTTGGTAAGTTCCTTTTTCATCTGGTTGATATATGCGACGCATTTTTCTTTTTCATATCCTTTTTCTGAAAGAGCGCCTGCGGGACATTCGCGGATGCATTTTCCGCAATCGAAGCAGGTTCCGACGGATTTTTTGGATTTTGCGAATTTTCTTGTGGTGATGATTTCGCCGATGGCGCATCTTGTGCCGTATTCCTTGCTTATGAGAAGGTTGTTCTTTCCGCGGACTCCAAGACCCGCAAGAACGGCCGCTCTTACTTCCGCAACAGGAGAAGAATCAACAAAGAACTTAAAAGTTTCGTCCGGGAATGCTCTGCGCAGAATTTCCGTTGCAACGGAAAGATGTTCGGCCGCAACGTCGTGGTAGTTTCTGCCGACGGCATATCTTGCCATATTTCTTCCTTCATTCATACCTGTATCCCAGGGGATGAGACAGACTATCACAGACTGGATCCCGTCAAAGAGTTCTCTCTGTTTGAATCCGGTTCCCGGAAGAGTTTCGTTATAATCCGCAACGCCGAAAACTTCGATTCCGGCTGCTTTCATAATTTCTTCAAGCATTTTTCAGTTCCCCCAATATTTTCTGTCAAGGCTTCTGTATTGCAAAGCTTCCGCAATATGCTGTACGTCTATATCTTCGCTTCCGTCAAGGTCGGCAATGGTTCTTGCAACTTTTAAAATTCTGTCGTATGCCCTTGCGGAAAGCCCCATTCTTTCAAAAGCGGTTTTAAGCATATTCTGCGCGCCTTCGGTAAGAACGCAGAACTGATGCAGAAACGCCGGAGTAAGCATTGCGTTGCAGGAAATTCCCGTTCCGGCATAGCGTTCGTTCTGAATTTTTCTTGCGGCGTTTACCCTTTCGCGGATTGCGGAGGAAGGTTCCGCCTTTGTTCTGTCGTTAAGATCGGAAAATTCAACCGGCATCACTTCAACGTGAAGATCGATTCTGTCAAGAAGCGGACCGGAAACTTTTGAAAGATAGCGGGAAACGGAACCTTGGGAACAGGTGCATTTTCTGGTCGGGTGTCCGTAATATCCGCAGGGGCATGGGTTCATTGCCGCAACAAGCATTATTGAACAGGGATAGGTAAGTCTTCCCGCCGCTCTGGAAATGGTGACCGTTCCGTCCTCAAGAGGCTGGCGGAGAACTTCCATTGCGGTTCGGTTATATTCCGGAAGTTCATCAAGGAAAAGAACTCCGTTATGGGCAAGGGAAATTTCGCCCGGGCGCGGAACGGAACCGCCTCCGGTAAGTCCCGCCGGAGAAACGGTATGATGCGGCGCGCGGAAAGGACGTTTTTTAACAAGTCCCGCTCCTTCCGGCAAAGTTCCGCAGATTGAATGGATTTTTGTGGTTTCGATGGATTCTTCAAAAGTCATTTCCGGAAGAATTGAGGGAAGGCGTTTTGCAAGCATACTTTTTCCCGCTCCGGGAGGACCTATAAGAAGAATATTATGGAAACCCGCCGCGGCAATTTCAAGTGCGCGTTTTGCCTCATACTGGCCTTTTACGTCCTCAAAATCCGCTTCATAAATTTCCGAATGGATTCCGCCGTTTTCGGTCGGCCGGAGAGGTTTGATGATTTCATCTCCCCGAAGGAAAGCAACAACTTCCGCAACGGAACCTACGGCATATACTTCAATTCCTTCAACAACTCTGCCTTCCGGCGCGTTGCCTTCGGGAATAAAAATCTTTTCAATTCCAAGTTTTTTCGCTTCAAGAACCATCGGAAGAATTCCGGTGACCGGTTTTATCGTTCCCTCAAGGGAAAGTTCGCCGATAAATGCACATCCGCGGCAGTCACAGTCTATCTGTCCGTCCGCCCGGAGAATACTTATAAGAATCGGAAGGTCATAAAGCGAACCCGCTTTTTTGATATCGCTCGGGGCAAGGTTAACAACGATTTTTCCGATAGGAAAATCAAAACCGCTGTTGATAATGGCTGTGCGGACTCTGTCGCGGGATTCCTTAACCGCAACGTCCGGAAGACCGACAATATCAAAACCCGGAAAAGAATCGGAAAGGTCAACTTCAACCGCAACTTTATATGCGTTTATTCCAAGAAGTCCCATACTTGTGCAGGTGCAGAACATTTTTATATCCCCTTTCCGAAAAAAAGATATATATAATCAATTTATTATATAACATTTAATGCACCAAATACAAGTATAATTTAAAAAACGGCCGCCGCATTTTCTTTTTTTCAGTAAAAAATGCTTTATTTTTAAGTTGCTTTTGCAAAAGATTGGGTCTATAATTAATATGTATAATTTTGTTCATAAAAGGAGTGCCGATAGCTTTATGAAAGTACTGCTTGTAAACGGAAGTCCCCATAAAAACGGTTCAACCTTCACCGCTTTGCGCGAAGTTGAAACCGCCCTTAATAATGAAGGAATCGAAACTTCAATCGTCTGGCTTGGTACCGACGCAATTTCCGGCTGTCTCGCCTGCGGATTCTGCAGCCGCAACGGAAAATGCGTAAAAAACGACATTGTTAACGAATTTGCCGAAAGAGCAAAAAACGCCGACGGTTTTGTTTTCGGAACTCCCGTACATTATGCCGGCGCTTCCGGCGCAATCGTTTCCTTCCTCGACAGACTTTTCTATTCTTCCTCCGGTTCCCTGCGCCATAAACCTGCCGCAGTTATAACCGCCGCAAGAAGAGGAGGCACCACCGCCGCTTATGACCAGCTTATAAAATATCCCGCAATCGCGGAAATGCCGATAATCTCTTCCAACTACTGGAACATGGTCCACGGAGCTTCCGCTTCCGACGTTCCGGAAGATAAGGAAGGAATCCAGACCATGCGCGTTCTCGGAAAAAATATGGCATATTTTCTTAAATGTATCGAAGCGGGCAAAAAAGCCGGAATAAAACTTCCGGAACCCGAAAAGAAAGAAATCACAAACTTCATCCGATAATTATCTGGAGGCACAACAATGACTGAAAACGAAAAATATCTTGAATGGAAAGAATTTGTCCGTGACGAAGAACTTGCTTCCGACCTTGCCGTAGTTGAAGGCAACGAAGAAGAGATCTTCGAACGTTTTTACCGCAGCCTTGAATTCGGAACCGCCGGTCTCCGCGGAATCCTCGGTGCAGGCACCAACAGAATGAACATCTACACAGTCCGCCAGGCAACCCAGGGTCTTGCGGAATATCTCAACGCACATAAAGAAGGTGCTTCTGTAGCTATCGCTTATGACACCCGCCACAACTCCGAAAAATTTGCAAAGGAAGCTGCCTGCGTTCTTGTTGCAAACGGAATCAAAGTATGGCTTTATGATGCACCCGCACCCACTCCCATGCTCTCCTATGCGGTACGCGAAAGATTCTGCGACGCAGGTATCGTTATCACCGCAAGCCACAACCCCGCAAAATATAACGGTTATAAAGTTTACGGAAACGACGGCTGCCAGATTTCCCCCGAAGTTGCAAAGGAGATCCTTGCGGTAATCGACAAAACCGATGTCCTCAAAGGCGCAAAAACCTGCAATTACGAAACCGCTGTTTCCGAAAAGAATATTCTCCTTATTCCCGAAAGTTTCTGGCGCCGTTTCTACGCAAGAGTTCTTAAAGAAGGCGTTGACCGCGAACACCATTCCCTCAACGATCTTCACGTCGTATATACCCCTCTCAACGGCACCGGCGCAATTCCGGTTGTAAACACCCTTTCCCTTGCAGGATTCGGAAATATCGAAATGGTCCGTGAACAGGAAAAACCCGACGGTGCATTCCCCACCTGCCCCTTCCCGAACCCGGAACTCCGGGAAGCACTTTCCCTTGCTCTTAAACAGGCCGAAGCTTCCGGCGCAGATCTTGTTCTTGCAACCGACCCGGACGCAGACCGTGTTGGAATTGCTTCCCGCGAAAAAGACGGTTTCCGCCTTTTCTCCGGCAATGAAGTAGGTGCTCTCCTTCTTGATTTCATCGCTTCCGCAAGAGAAAAAAACGGCACCATGCCCGAAAACCCCGTTGCAGTCCGCTCCCTTGTTTCCACAAAACTTGCCGATGCGGTTGCGGCAGGCCACGGAATTGAAATGAAAAGCGTTTTCACCGGTTTCCGCTTCATCGGAAAAGTTATCGCGGAACTCGAAGCAATCGAACAGCCCGAAAGATTCATCTTCGGTTTTGAAGAAAGCTGCGGCTATCTTTCCGGAACTTATGTCCGCGACAAAGACGCTGTCGATGCTTCCCTTCTCATCTGCGAAGCGGCAAACTTCTGGAAACTCCGCGGAAAGACCCTCGGCGAAGCTCTTGAAGAGATTCAGGCAAAATACGGTTATTACTATGACTTCCAGGATAACTTCTATTGCGAAGGCGCAGACGGCGCAAAACGCATTGCAAAAATAATGTCCGATCTTCGTGAGGAAGCTCCGAAAGCTGTCTGCGGAAAAGCGGTTGTTGATGCAAAGGATTACAAACCGGACGCAAACATGATCGAATATACCCTTGAAGGCGGTTCAAGCTTCATCGTCCGTCCTTCCGGCACCGAACCCAAACTCAAGATCTATTATTCCGTAAAAGCCGCGGATTTTGAATCCGCAAAGACAGAAGGACAGGCAATTAAAGCCGAAGTTACCGCAATGCTTGGTTTTTAAGAAAAAAATTTCAATTTGGAAGAAATTTTCCGAAAAAAATTCTTGCATTCCTTGTCCAATTGTGATATGATAACAATACTGATGTAAAAAAAGGACTTGTAATATAAGCTCTGGAAAGAAAGAGGTGACATAGATGAAAGAAGGTCTTCATCCTAATTACAAACCCACCACCATTACCTGCGCTTGCGGCGCAACTTGGGAAACCGGTTCCACCAAAGAAGACATCCACGTAGAGGTTTGCTCCAAATGCCATCCTTTCTACACTGGTCGTCAGAAACTCGTTGATACCGGCGGTCGTGTTGACAGATTCAAAAAACGTTTCGGTATGGAATAATTCCAAAACCACAAAGCCCGGATTATTCCGGGCTTTTTTTCTATCCGTTTTACGAAAGGAGCGGGAAATTCTTGGCTGAATACAAAACAATCAAAAAACGTGCAAGCGATGAATTCGTTGAAAAAAAATCCCGCTTCATCGGATATATCGCTCCGGTTGAAACCGAAGACGAAGCAATCGCCTTCATTAACGAAATCCGCACAAAACACCGGGACGCGACCCATAACGTCTATGCCTATTCTCTCCGTGCGGGACTGATCAAAAGAGCTTCCGATGACGGAGAGCCCCAGGGCACCGGCGGAGTTCCGATGCTTAACGTTCTCAACGGAAACGAACTTGTTGACGTCTGCTGTGTTGTAACCCGCTATTTCGGCGGAACCCTTCTCGGCGTTGGCGGTCTGGTACGGGCATATACCGAAGGCGCAAAAATTGCCGTTGCCGCCGGCGGAATAAAAACCGTTGCGGAAAGCGCCGATATAATGGTAACCTGCGATTACAACCTTTACGGAAAAATCGAACATTATATCAATGAAAACAAGATTTTTGTTGTGGAAAACGATTTCGGAGCAGATGTGAGCATCGTTGTCCGTCTTCGCACCGAAGACGTTTCTGGTTTTGAGCACGATATTGTCGAACTCACTTCCGCAAAGGCAAAAGCCGAAATCATCGACCGCGGCTGGAACGAAATGTAGCCTTCCCCTTGAGGGGAAGGTGTCACCGCAGGTGACGGATGAGGTGTAGCCGCAATGCGGCGTTTTAAAAATCCTCAAATTCCTATAACAGAGGTACCTTTATGAAACTTATGATAGCATCCGATATCCACGGAAGTGCTTTTTACTGCAAACAGCTTCTCGAAGCTTTCAAAAATGAGCACGCAGATAAAATCCTCCTGCTCGGCGACATCCTTTATCACGGCCCACGCAACGATTTGCCCGAAGGTTATGCGCCGAAAGAAGTCATCTCCATGCTCAACAATATAAAGGAATATATCCTTTGTGTCCGCGGAAACTGCGATACCGAGGTTGACCAGATGGTTCTGGAATTTCCCGTGCTCAGCGAACAGGCTCTTCTTTGCATCGGCAAAGCCGAAATGCTCGCCGTTCACGGTCATAAAGCTTTTCCTTCCGTAAGACCCGGGACTTTTGTCCTTTCCGGACACACCCATATCCCGAAACTTGAGGAAAAAGACGGTGCTTTTTATATGAATCCGGGTTCCGTTTCCATTCCGAAGGAAGAAAGCCACCACGGGTACATGGTTTTTGAGCACGGCGAATTTCTCTGGAAAGATTTCGGCGGAAATATTAAAAACAGCTATAAGATAAAATAAAAAAAATCCGCTCATACGAGCGGATTTTTTTGTTTTATCCCCAGATCGGGGAAGGATATTTTCCTTCTTCGGTCAATTTTTTAAGCGCCGCAACAAGTTCCGGAGTATCTTCCTTATAGGTAACTCCGTACCATTTATCCGGGCATTCCTGAACCTTTACGGTTATTTTTCCCGCTTCAAGCGCTTCGCCGATAACGTTCGGAAGATAGCATTCCGCTTTGAGCGGATTTTCCGGAAGTTCGTTCTTACGGAATTCTTCCATTGCCTTATCAAGATAATCGAAAACATCCGGAGTGAATCCCCAGAAGTTCATCGAAACGGGAGTTCCAGCAGGAAGCGGAACCCAGTTTTCGCCATCTTCGGTGTATTCCGCACATTCGCCGCGCTTCTCAATATGGGTGCGTTCGTTTATATCAACAAGCATACCGTCTTCGGTTCTGCAAACGCCCCTTGCAACGTATCCCTTATCGGTGATGGTGTTTTCGATATGATATCCGATCATGCAGTATTCGCCTTCGCCTTCCATTTTATCAAGAAGGTTTCCGATAAGTCCGAAACAATGGATTCCGTAATAATCGTCCGCGTTGATAACCGCAAAAGGTCCGTCAACATGTCCGCGGCAGATTGCAATTGCTTCGGCTGTGCCGAAGGGTTTGTTTCTTCCCTTTTCGGCATATTCCGAATCAATTTCCTGAAAAACGTAATCGACCTCCATGAATTTCGAAATCGGATCGCCGATAACTTCGCGGAAATCTTCCTCAAGGCTTTTGCGGATTATGAAAACAACTTTTTCAAAACCTGCTTTATATGCATCGTATATGGAAAATTCGATTATTTTTTCTCCGCAAGGTCCGACCGGAGTTATCTGTTTTGCTCCGCCGTATCTGTTTCCTATTCCGGCGGCAAGGATTACAAGAGTTTTTTTCATTTTTGTAAGAGTTCTTCTTTCTGTTTTTAAAGAATTATATGCAAAAGAAATCAGAAATATCTTCTGGTTGCTCTTTCTGCAATGGTTTTGAATGCAGCTTTAGGATCTTCGGATTTTGCAAGAATGATCATTGCCGCAATTACATAGGGACGAAGACCTGCTTCGGAAAGAAGGCTTGTAAGATTTGCGCCGTAAACCTGTGCGGTCATTTCGCCGCGGATGCAGGTGATGTCCGTAACATCAACAGGAAGGCTGTGGAGAAGAAGAGCTTTTCCGTCCTTTGTTTTCTCCATCATCGCTTCGGTTACTTCCCAATCGATGAATTCCTTGTTCTTTTCACGGAGTTCGTGCTCGAGAAGATCGATATAAGTTCCGAGATTTGCCGCGGAAAGTTCGGTTCTCTTTTCAAGGAAGGAAAAAGGCGCCCAGTTTACCGGAACAACGATTTCCGCATCGGCAAAAGCTTCTTCCATTGTGGAAACTTTTCTGAAGTTTCCGCCGGAAGCTTTGGAATTCTGTTCCGCCTTTTCAATTGCGCCGGGCATAAGATCCATTCCTTCCGGAGCAGCAAAAACAACGTCCATTCCGAAACGTGTCACAAGAGAAAGCAAACCCTGGGGTACAGCAAGAGAACGGGTTCCGTCCGGAGAATATGCCCAGGTGATTGCAATTTTTTTGCCTTTGAGATTTTCAATTCCGCCGAAACGTCCGGCCATATACTGAAGATCGGAAATTGTCTGAACGGGGCTGTCCTCATCGCTTCCGAGGTTAAGAACAAAGGGTTTTTCGGTGATTACGCCGTTTTTCTGGCTTTCCTCGACGGAATCGGAAATTCGTTTTATGTATCTTGAACTTTTTTCAATAAAATCGCTTTCGCAGATTCCGATGGAGTCCGCCATATAGGAAGCCATTGCTGCGGTTTCGTTGATATTGCTGTTGACGAGTTTTCTGTCTTTTTCAATGATTGTAAGACCGAGAAGGTCGCAGCCGGAAGCATAAGCAAGTTCCATTCCGCTGTCCTTTTTTGTGAACATGGAAACAGCAATTCCGGAATCAAAAATCTTCGGGGAGATGTTGTTGTCACGAAGTGCTTTAAGCGCACAGGCTCCTCTTGCAAGAGAAATAATTTCTTCATCGGTCATGTCCCATGTTTTAAGGCAGCTTTTACCGTAAAGTCCGTTTTCTTTGCTTCCGGGGAGTTTATTGATAGCTTCGCAATAGTCCATATATATTTACCTCCGAAAATGGAAAAAATGATTATAGTTATCTACGTTAATTATAATAACAAGCATTTTTTATTAAGTCAACAATAATATTGTTAATTTTAATCCGTCCTTTGTGAATAATTGCCCTTTTTTCGTTAAAAATTTTATACAACATCCCAAGTTGACACATTCTCATCACATAAGTTACAATATTAATAATACAAATTTAATTGTAATTCCAAATCAGAAGGGCGGGAACCCTCCTTGACAAAAGAACTTTCATCGAAATTAAAAGAAACTTCCGTGGCAGTTTTGCCCGTTGCAGGAATTGTTTTTCTGCTTCATCTCACAATTGCGCCGATGTCCTTCGGCGTTCTTTCACTTTTCCTTTCCGGAACTTTTCTGCTGATAATCGGAATGACCCTTTTCCAGCTTGGTTCCGAAGTCGGAATGACCCCTATCGGCAACCAGATAGGAAGCAAACTTGTTGAACTTAAAAATCTTAAAATTTTCCTGATCACCGCGTTTCTTCTCGGTTTTCTTGTAACAATTGCGGAACCGGACCTTCAGGTCCTTGGAAAACAGATGCCCGAACAGACCATGTTCACTCTCTTCGGAATGGATGTTTCCGTCGGCCAGACCCTTATCTACATGGTTGCCTTCGGCGTTGCCCTTTTCCTCACCCTTGCGGTAATCCGCGTTATTTTCGGTTTTGACCTTTCAAGACTCTTCTTCATGCTTTACATAGGCGTTTTTGTCCTTGCATTTTTAACAAAACCGGAATATCTTGCGGTTTCCTTCGATTCCGGCGGCGTTACCACCGGACCTATAACCGTTCCGTTCATTCTTGCTCTCGGAATCGGTATTGCTTCCGTCAAAAAAGGCGCGGATTCCGAAACGGACAGCTTCGGTTTCGTCGGCCTTTGTTCCGTCGGCCCGATCATGGCTGTTGCAATAATGGGCATGCTTGCAAAAGGAAACGCTTCCTATGAACCGACCGCTATTCCGGAAATCGAAACTTTCGGCGACGTTATAATGGTATATCTTCGCGCCTTCCCGGTTTTCTTTGAGGAAGTCGCCCTTGCCCTTTCGCCGATTATTGCCGTATATTTCTTCTTCCAGATCGTTTATCTTAAACTCCCCAAAATTTCCGTTATAAAAACCCTTATCGGCGTTTTTTATACATATATAGGTCTTGTAATTTTCCTTACAGCCGCAAACGTCGGATTTATGCCCGCCGGAAGCTTTATGGGCGGCGCGCTTGCAACCCTTGATTTCAACTGGATAATAATCCCGATAGGAATGCTTGTCGGATTTTTCATTCTTATGGCGGAACCCGCCGTTTATGTCCTTACCGTACAGGTTGAGGAAGTTACAAGCGGCGCGATCACAAGAAAAATGATGATGACCGCCCTTATGATCGGAATGAGCATTTCCGTCGGAATGGCAATGCTCCGCGTCATCACCGGAATTTCGATCTGGTATCTGCTTATTCCCGGATATGCAATCGCCCTCGGGCTTCTTTTCTTTGTTCCGAAGATTTTCACCGCAATCGCTTTCGACTCCGGCGGCGTTGCTTCCGGACCCATGACCGCAACCTTCCTCCTTCCCTTTGCAACCGGTGCATGCACCGCAATCGGCGGAAACGTTCTTATGGACGGTTTCGGCGTTGTTGCAATGGTCGCAATGACCCCCCTTGTTGCGATCCAGATTCTCGGCGCGGTTTATGCAATCAAATCCAAACGCGCTAAGGCTGAAGAAGCGGAAGAACTTGCCGAACTTTATGAGGATATCGAGGAAGAAGTTGAGGAATATCAGCTTGACCTCAAATATTCCATCATCGAACTTGACTATACGAGATAAAAGGAGGTGTTCCTTTTGGCACAGAACGAAAGAGTTGAAAATATATGCAGCACCCAGCGCATGGACCTTGTTTTTACCATTGTTTCAAGAGGCAAAGGCGAAACTGTCCTTGATATTTTCAGAGAATATAAAATTTTGCAGAACATAATATGCCACGGCCACGGAACAGCTCCTTCGGGCATTCTCGAAATGTTCGGTCTTGGTGCAACGGATAAGGACATTGTATTGAGTTTTGTAAAAGCGGAACACAGCAAAAAGATTCTTTCCGATTTATCCAAAAAACTTGAATTTTCAAAACCCGGTCACGGAATAGCATTCACCGTTCCGCTTGAAAGTATTGCGGGAATCATGTCCTTTAAATTCCTTACCGCTGACCTTACCGAGGAGGCTTGATTTTATGGAAAACAAAAACGTATATTCTCTTGTTGTTGCAATACTTAACCGCGGTTTTTCCGACGTTGCAATGAGCGCCGCAAGAAACGCCGGCGCAAAGGGCGGAACAGTTATTTCCGCAAGAAGTTCCGGACTTCATGAAGAGGAAACCTTCTTCGGAATTTCGATCCGTCCGGAAAAGGAACTTGTTCTTATCCTTTCAACCGAGGAAACAAAAGCCCCGATCATGCGCGCAATTATAAAACATGTCGGAATCGAAACCGAAGGCGGCGGAATAATCTTCTCTCTTCCCGTAACCGACGTTGAAGGAATCAAGGCTTTTGAAGATTTTTCCAAAAAATAATAAAAGATTTTTTAAAACCGTGTCCTTCCTGACACGGTTTTTTTTGCGGATATCTTGAAAATATTTTTTTGCTGTGGTATTCTGTTTCTGTAAAATACAGAAAGGAGCGCAGGCAAAATGAAAGAAAAAAACACAGTCAAAAAAATCGTTCTCGGCGCAATGTTCCTTTCAATCGGAATTGTTCTTCCTTTTTTCACCGGACAGATTCCGCAGGTCGGAAGCATGCTTCTTCCGATGCATATTCCGGTTTTTCTCTGCGGTCTTATCTGCGGATGGAAATACGGCGCGGCGGTCGGTTTTATTCTCCCGCTTATGCGCTCCTTTCTTTTCACAATGCCTCCCTTTTTCCCTACTGCAATCGCAATGGCTTTTGAACTTTCGGTATATGGTTTCGTGGTCGGTTTTCTTTATGAAAAATCCCGCTGGCACTGTGTTAAATCTCTTTTCCGCTGCATGATAGCCGCAATGCTTTCCGGAAGAATCGTCTGGGGAATCGCAATGGTCCTTCTTCTCGGAATCGGTCAGAACGGCTTCACCGTCGAAGCATTCATTGCCGGCGCCTTTATAAATTCCATTCCCGGAATAATTCTGCAGTTCATCACTATTCCCGGAATAATGCTTGCTCTTGAAAAAACTCATCTTATGCCTTACCGGAAAAAGAAAGCGGAAACCATAAAAGACGAAGAAATATAAAAAAACAAACTCCGTGCTCGGCTTTGAGCACGGAGTTTTTTGGTATCAGTCTTTTGTGATTATTGCAACCGGGCAATGGTCGCTTCCGTAATATTGCGGATAGATAAGGCTGTCTTCAAGTTTTTCGGTAAAACGTTCGGAACAGATGAAATAGTCGATTCTCCAACCGGCGTTCTTTTCTCTTGCATGGAACATATAGCTCCACCAGGAATAGGAATCGCCTTTTTCAGGATAAAGAAAACGGAAAGTATCCGCAAAACCCGCTCCGAGAAGTTCGGTCATTTTTGAACGTTCCTCGTCGGTAAAGCCGGCGTTTCCGCGGTTTGTTTTATAGTTTTTAAGGTCGATTTCTTCATGCGCAACGTTCATATCGCCGCAGATTATAACCGGTTTATGCTTATCGAGGGAACTTACGTATTCTCTGAAAGAATCCTCCCAGTCCATTCTGTATTCAAGGCGTTCAAGGTCGCGTCTTGCGTTCGGAACATAAACGTCAACAAGATAAAAATCCGGATATTCAAGAGTGATGACTCTTCCCTCGTGGTCATGGCGTTCAACGTCGATTCCGTAATTCACGGAAAGAGGTTCGTGCTTTGTGAAAATCGCGGTTCCGGAATAACCTTTTTTCTCCGCGCTGTTCCAGAACTGATAGTAACCCGGAAGTTCAAGGTTTATCTGGTCCGGCTGGAGCTTTGTTTCCTGGAGGCAAAAGAAATCCGCGTCCATTTCATTGAACGATTCCATAAATCCCTTGCCCATGCAGGCGCGCAGACCGTTTACGTTCCAAGATACGAATTTCATAAAAAAGCCTCCTTTTTATGCGTGATAGAATTTTTTGTTGCGGTATTTGGGTTCGCATGTAAGGTTGAGTCCAAGTTTTTTGAAGGTCTGGGTATCAACCTGGGAAAGAATTACGGTGGAATGGCATTCGCATCCGCGAAGTTCATCAAGGCAGGCAAGAGCTTTTGCTGCGTCCGGGTTTTTCGGAGCGCTTACGGCAAGAGCAAGAAGCGCTTCGTCAAGATGGAGTCTTGCATTATTGTGGCCGAGATGTTTCTTCTTGAGTTCCTCAACCGGGTTCATGACAAGCGGATCGATTATATCGACCGAATCGTCGATTCCGGCAATTTCTTTAAGGGCATTGAGAAGCATTGCCGCGGAAGAACCGAGAAGAGAACTTGTTTTTCCGACAATTATTTTTCCGTTTCTGAGTTCGATTGAAGTTGCGGGCATATCGGTTTCTTCTGCTTTATCAAGAGCCGCATTTACAACGGGTCTGTCTTCCGGACCGATTTCAAGGCGTTCCATAAGAAGCTCGATGCGGAGCATCGGGTTTTCGTCGGATTTTCCCTGGCGGTATTCGCATGCCGCTTCATAGAAACGGCGGATTATCTCTTGTTTTGCCGCTTCGCATACTGCTTCATCATCGCAGATGCAGTTTCCTACCATGTTTACGCCCATATCCGTCGGGGATTTATAAGGGCTTTCGCCGAGGATAGTTTCAAAAATTCTGTTGAGAACGGGAAAAACTTCAATATCGCGGTTATAGTTTACGGTCATTTCGCCGTATGCCGCAAGATGATAATGGTCGATCATGTTTACGTCATCAAGGTCGGCGGTCGCCGCTTCGTAAGCAAGGTTTACCGGATGGTTAAGAGGAAGATTCCAGATGGGGAAAGTTTCAAATTTTGCGTAACCGGCTTTTACGCCGCGTTTGTTTTCATGGAAAAGCTGGGAAAGGCAGGTTGCCATTTTTCCGCTTCCGGGACCGGGAGCGGTTACGACAACAAGGGGCCTTGTTGTTTCAATATAATCGTTTTTGCCGAATCCTTCGTCGCTTACAACAAAGTTAACGTCCATGGGATATCCTTCGATAGGATAATGGACATAACTTTTTATTCCGAGAGAATCAAGCTTTTTGCGGAAGGCATCCGCCGCTCTCTGGCCGGAATACTGTGCGATTATAACGCTTCCCACATAAAGACCGAGAGAGGAAAAAGCATCGATAAGACGCATTACTTCAAGGTCATAAGTGATTCCAAGGTCGCCGCGGACTTTGTTCTTTTCGATATCGGTGGCGTTTATAACAATTAAGATTTCCGCCTGGTCTTTCATTTCGCAAAGGAGTTTTACTTTTGAATCATAAGCAAAACCCGGAAGAACCCTTGATGCATGGAAATCGTCAAAAAGTTTTCCGCCGAATTCAAGATAAAGCTTTCCGCCGAATTCATCAATTCTCTCTTTAATTTTTTCGGACTGCATTCTGAAATATTTTGCACTGTCAAAACCTGTTTTCTGCATATTTCCCCCTGATTGCCCAAACTATATTTTTGAAAAGAATATTAAGTTTATGTAAAAAGTGGTGACAAAAGCAAAAAAATCCGCTATAATTACTTTTGTAATTGTTTTTACAAAACATCACCTTATAAGTATAAATCCATTTGCTTTTTCAGTCAATAAAAAAGCTATGATAAAAACAACAAAATTTTATTTTTCGGAGGACAAAAATGGCAAAAAAACTTTTTGCGGCTTTTCTTTGTGCCGTAATGCTTCTTTCCTTTTCCGGCTGCTCCCCTGCCGAAAAAATAAGCGGCTGGCTTGATGAAGCAAGCGCCCTTATTCCCAACGACGTTGAACTTATCATTTCCCAGATTCTCGGAACCGAAACCGAACAGGTTGAACACGAGATATTTTTTTCCGAAGGCTATGTAAATATGCTTAAAACCGGAACTTATTATATAAGCTGGACCCTTTCCGACGGAACCGAAGTTATGTACGGAACAAACGGAGTCCGCACCGGAACAAGCTATCCGGAACCTGCCGAACTCGAAGGAAAAGAACCGGAATATGATAATGACGGAAACGAGATCGAACCGGAAATCCCCCATGAACACATTGTTCTTTTTGAAGGAACTTATTATTACATCGACGATAACCAGTCAAAAATGTTCACCGTAAACCCGGAAAATTATAAAGCCGTTCCTTTTGAAATTTCCGCCGAAAACATCAAGCTTTCCTCCGCAGGCGACGAAAGCTTCGGCGGAAAAAACTGCCGTTTTGAACGCTATACAACCTCTGCCGGCGATATCACTTTCTATTTCGAAAGCACCGTTCTTTGCGGAATGAAAATCGAACAGGGAGAAACCGTTGTTCTGGAAAACATCACCGCATTCAACAAATATCTCAACCCTTCCCTTGTTTCAATGCCCGATTCTTACAAAATTGTTGAATTTTGGGTTCCGGAAAGCTGATTTTGTTTTAAATTTTAATAAAAAAAAGAAAACGGGAACGCTTCTTGCGTTCCCGTTTTCTTTGGAGAATTTACGAAAAAACTTAATGCCTTCCAAAGGCTGTGTCACTTACCAAAACCATTATACAAAATATCAAATACCTTGTCAAGAGTTTTTAAAAAACTTATAACAAAATTCCGCTTGACTTAAAAACCCCAAAGGGGTAGAATATCGTTAAAGCGAGGTGCATTCAAATCATGGAAAAGCAAATTAAAGAAGAAATTCAGAACCTTATAAAAGAGTTTTCCCTTCCGAGATATAACGATATCCCAAACGTCGGTCTTTATCTTGAACAGGTTGTAAAATATATTTCAGAATATCTCGAACCCCTTGGCAGTTTTTCGCTCACCGCTTCAATGGTAAGCAACTACGTCAAAAAAGGTCTTGTTAAAAATCCCGTAAAAAAACAGTACGACCGCGACCAGGTTGCGTTTCTGTTTTTTATTGCCGTTGCAAAAAACGTTCTTTCAATGGAAGATATCCGTCTTCTTTTTGAAATGCAGCAGGAAACATATACCCCGAAAAGAGCTTACGATTATTTCTGCTGTGAATTTGAAAACGTCCTTCAATATGTTTTCGGACTTAAAGAAGAACTTGCAACCGTCGGAACCGACAGCAACGACACAAAAACAATGCTTCGCAACACCATAATCGCCGTTGCATATAAAGTATATCTCGATAAATATCTCGCAGTTATCCATTCCGGCGAAAAATAATCCGTGCAACCGAAAGTTGCGCCGCGGTTGCGCGAAAGTTGGTGGCGCAACCGGCTTTCCGGTGATATAATCTCCGCATGGAAAGGAGAGATTTTTTATGAGCGTTGTAGGTTCAAGATTAATTATTTTCTTTGTACTTGGATTTTTGCTTTCTTTAACAGTTGTTGCTGCGGTTGTCGTTATAATAGTTATTGCTGTTAAAAAAAGTCATAAGAACAATCCGGTTTATGTTCCTGCTCAGGAACCGGTTACTCCGCAGCAGGAGGAAATCCGCAAAACCCTTGGGGAAACTCTTAAAGAACTCCGCACCGAACGGAACATGACCCAGGAATTTGTTGCGGAAAGTCTCGGTGTTTCCCGCCAGGCTGTTTCAAAATGGGAAAACGGTTCTTCCGAACCGAGCACAAGCAACCTTATCGCAATTGCGAAACTTTATGAAATTCCGCCGGAAGAGCTTCTTAAAAAACTTATTTAAAAAAAGGCACAAAACTTTACCCGGTTTTGTGCCTTTTATTTTTGTAATAACCTTACAAATCCGGCAAAAAATAAAAACAAAAAATTTTACAGAACTTGGTGCCTAAAATTATAAAAAACATCTTGCAGAAAGTGATGTATTTATGTATAATATTCTGTTGTAGATATTGCTTTTTTCGCTTCGAAAAAAGACGAAAAAGGGACTTTTTTTACAATAGATGATCAAAAGTCTTTATATAGAAAGGATCTGTAATCTTATGGCAAACTCCAGAAAAGTTGGTACTGTATCCCGCGGCATCCGCTGCCCCATTTTCCGTCAGGGTGATAACCTTGCCGAAATGGTAACCGCAACCGTTCTTGAAGCAGCAGAATGCGAGGGTTTTGAAATCCGTAACCGCGACGTAATCGCAATCACCGAATCCGTTGTTGCAAGAGCCCAGGGCAACTATGCAACCGTTGATGACATCGCTTCCGACATCAAAGCAAAATTCGGCGGAGAAACCGTTGGCGTAATTTTCCCGATCCTTTCCAGAAACCGTTTTGCAATCTGCCTTCGCGGAATTGCAAGAGGCTGCAAAAAGGTCGTTCTCATGCTTTCCTATCCTTCCGATGAAGTTGGTAACGAACTCGTAAGCCTCGACAAAATCGACGAAGCAGGCATAAACCCCTATTCCGACGTTCTCACTCTTGAAAAATACCGTGAACTCTTCGGCGAAAACAAACACCAGTTCACCGGCGTTGATTACGTTGATTATTATTGCGGTCTTGTCCGCGAAGAAGGCGCAGAAGTCGAAATCATCTTCGCAAATCAGGCAAAAGCAATCCTCGATTACACCGATTGTGTTCTCACCTGCGATATCCACACCAGAGCAAGAACCAAACGCATCCTCAAAGCAGCAGGCGCAAAAGTTGTTCTCGGTCTTGACGATATCCTCACCGCTCCCATTTCCGGCGGTTACAACGAAAAATACGGCCTTCTCGGTTCCAACAAAGCAACCGAAAACACCGTAAAACTCTTCCCCCGCGACAGCCAGGATCTCGTTCTCGATATCCAGAAACGCATTCTTGATGCAACCGGCAAACACGTTGAAGTAATGGTTTACGGCGACGGCGCTTTCAAAGATCCTCAGGGCAAAATCTGGGAACTTGCAGACCCGGTTGTTTCCCCCTTCCATACCGAAGGACTTATCGGAACCCCCAACGAACTCAAACTCAAATATCTTGCAGATAACGATTTCGGCGACCTTTCCGGCGAAGAACTCAAAAACGCAATCTCCGAAAGCATCAAAGCAAAAGATTCCAACCTTGTCGGCAACATGGCTTCCGAAGGAACCACTCCCCGCCAGCTTACCGACCTTATCGGTTCTCTTTGCGACCTTACTTCCGGTTCCGGCGACAAAGGCACCCCCGTTATCCTTGTTCAGGGTTATTTCGATAACTACACCACCTGATTTTAAAAATTATTCAAAAACGGCGCTTCGATTGAAGCGCCGCTTTTTTTATGCAAAATAATCGGAACAGGCAGCAATTTCCGTCCCCGGATAATAATGAAGAAGAATCTCCTCAAAAGTCGCGCCTTCCTTTGCCATATAATTTGCCCCGACCTGCGAAAGCCCGACTCCATGGCCGTATCCACGGACTTTGAAGATAAATTCCCCTTCCGAAAATTCAGCATCAAATGAAGATGACCTTAAACCGAAGATGCTCCGGATTTTTTCTCCCGAAAAAGTCGCGGCGCCGATAGTTATCCTATCAACATATCCTGCGGGGGTCAGAATCGCCCCTTTGAACCAATCTTCCGGTTTCCTCCCGGAAAGACCCGCTCCGTTTTTATTAAGCGTTTCAAGGGCTTTTTCAAGGCTTATCCGGATTTCGGTTTCGTAACCGGGATAAAGTTTATCTCCCGGACTTTCTACCGAAACAAGATAAGGAACGGCTCCTCCCCAGGCGTTTTCGGAACTTTCGGTCATTCCGTTTGAAACAGCATGGTAAACCGAAAGTGCCGGTTCACCTTCATAAACAAGAACGTATTGCAGAGCTTTTTCCGCCGCGGCGGAAATAACCGCCCATTTTTCTTCAAAATTTTCACCGTAGATTTCCCTTGCCTTTTCTTCTGTAATATATCCCAGTTTTTGTCCCGGCGCCGCGGAAAAATCGTAATCCGCCGCGAAATGAATTTTCTGCTGATAAAGTCCGCAGCTGAAAGCGGCAATTCCCTGAGCAACAAGCGCTTCAAATTCAAAATCCGCGCCCATTTCCGAAGCTATCGCACCTTTTACGTAATCTAAAAAAGCAACTTCCGAAACTTCTTCCGTGGAAAGGTCAAAAATTCTGAATCGGCCTTTTGGAATTTCCTGCGTTTCTGTTTTCTCATGCTCTTCCGCTTCGGAAGATGAATTTTCCGGAATCAGCGGTTTCTCGTCGGGAATATTTACCTCTTCGGGAATTGCAAGAAGGGGTATAAAAAAAGTTGCCGCAAGGGTTATTGCTATTACAGATGCTCTGAATTTTGACAAATTTTCTTCACTTCCTTTGTCTTTATGTCCAAGCCTATGCTTTTTTAAAATAAAAAATTCCTTTTTTCAAAATCCGGGGTTTAAAAAACGGCGCATGCGTAATATAATTAAAACAAGATTATTTTAACGGAGAGATAAGATGTTTTTAACAAAAAGAATCGGACCCCGCTCAAAGGATATTCCGAAAATAAAAAAACTTTATATTGAATCCTTTCCGGAAAACGAAAGATTTCCATTCAATATAATGATAAAAAACGAAAGCGGAAATTACGAAACCTTTGCCTTTTATAATGACGGGGCTTTCTGCGGCTTTGCAATTCTTCTCAACAGCCTTGATATTTCACATATTATCTTTTTCGCAACCCTTCCGGAACTTCGGGGAAAAGGACTTGGCGCAAAAGCTCTCGGCGCAATGGGAAGAATAAAATCCGGAAGAAGAATAATCGTTGATATTGAAAGAGAAGTTCCGGATTGTGAAGAAAACGAAATCCGCCGCAGAAGAAAGAACTTTTATCTCCGCAACGGATATTCCGAAACGGAGGTTCGCTACCGTTGGCAGGACGAGGCTTATGAGATCCTTGTTTCCGGCGGAACTCTTTCCGGCGAGGATTTTGGAAACTTCTGGAAGGCTCTCGGAATAAAAAAGAACACAACAAACGGTTGAGCACGGGGTTTTGAGCACCGTGCTCAGACTTTTTTCTTTATTTTTTAACAAAATACCCGAAAAATAATGAAAAACTTTCTGTTTTATGATAAACTGATAGTGTTTTAATTTTGCCGCTTTGCGGCGTTATATCAAAGAGGTTTTATATGGATAAAAGAGAAACCGGCGTTCTTCTTCATATCTCTTCCCTTCCTTCCAACCACGGAATCGGAACTTTCGGAAGAAGCGCCTATGAATTTGTTGATTTTCTTGTTGAAGCGGGCCAGACCTATTGGCAGGTTCTTCCTCTCGGTCCGACCAGCTACGGCGATTCCCCCTATCAGTCTTTTTCCACCTTTGCAGGAAATCCCTATTTCATCGATCTTGATTTCTTCGTAATCGACGGATACCTTTCCGAAAGCGACCTTGAAGGAATAAATTGGGGAACCGAACCGATGTATGTCGATTATGCCCATATTTACGAAAACCGTTTTGATGTGCTCAGAAAAGCATATAAAAACTTCATGGCAAAAGGCCCCGTTGAAATTCTTTCCGCCTATTGCGAAAAAGAAGCGGAATGGCTCGATAACTATGCTCTTTTCATGGCGCTTAAAAACCTCCATGGCGGAAAATGCTGGCGCGAATGGGAAAAACCTTTCTATTCCCGCAACAAAAGAGCTATTGCAAAATTTGAAAAAGAAAACGAAGAAGAACTCGGCTTCTGGAAATTCCTTCAGTATGAATTCAACCGTCAATGGCAGAATCTTAAAAATTATGCCAACGAACGCGGAATTAAAATAATCGGTGACCTTCCGATTTATGTTGCCGACGACAGCAGCGACGTCTGGGCTTCCCCTGAACTTTTCGATTTCGATAAAGAAAGACATCCCAGAAACGTTGCCGGCGTTCCCCCGGATTATTTTTCCGAAAACGGCCAGCTTTGGGGCAACCCCATTTACGATTGGAAAAAGCACAAAAAAGACGGTTACAGCTGGTGGATAAAACGTCTTTCCTCCTGCAGGGAAAAATATGACGTTCTCCGAATCGACCATTTCCGCGCCTTTGCGGATTATTACTGCATCCCCTTCGGTTCCGAAACCGCAAAAACCGGCGAATGGAAAACCGGCCCCGGAATGGATCTTTTCAGCCGCGTTTTTGAAGAACTCAAAGGCTATCCGATCATTGCGGAAGACCTCGGCGATTTAAGCCAGGCTGTTCTTGATCTTCTTGAAGAAAGCGGACTTCCGGGAATGAAGATACTCGAATTCGCTTTCGGTTCCGACGACCCGAACAACGCCTGCCTTCCCTATAATTTCGGCAAAAACTGCGTATGCTATCCCGGAACCCACGACAATATGCCCGTTGCAGGATGGCTTGAAACCGCTTCTGAATTTGAAGTTTCCTTCTGCAAGGAATACATAAATTACAAAGAAGGCGAAGATTTCACCGATGCGTTCATCCGCGCGGTTCTTGCAACTTCCGCCAACACTGCGATCATCGCAATGCAGGATTGGCTCGGCGGCGGAAAATACACAAGAATGAACACTCCTTCAACCTCCGGCGGAAACTGGCAGTGGCGCCTTCTTAAAGGTCAGGCCAGTTCCGAACTTGCACAGCGCATGCGCCATCACGCAAAAATTTACGGAAGATTGAGATAATATTTCTGCACAGCGGAGGATTTTTCTTCCGCTGTGTTTTTTTAGAAATAATTTACAAAAACTTTAACATTTATTGACTTCATATACAAAATTTTTGAGTTATAATATAATGTATCAATCAGAAAGGAGGAAAAATTATGTCCAATGAAAAAAAAGGCATCCGCAATACCGGTTTAAGACTTATAAAAAAAGGCCAGAAAGGTATTCTTCATGCTGTTTTCAGCCGTTTCGGAATAATAATCCTTCTTTTTGCAATTCAGGCGCTCCTTCTTCTTTCCGTTCTCGTCTGGTTCCAATCCTTTGCTTCGGAACTTTTCTTCGGCGGAATCGCAATCGGACTTCTTGTTTCGACATATATCCTCAACACCCGGAGCGACCCTTCCGCAAAGCTCACATGGATAATCCTTGTAATGGCTTTTCCGGTTTTCGGAACTTTGCTTTATCTTTATACGGAATTTGAAATCGGCCACCGTTCCCTTCGCGACAAAATCGAAAAAATCGTCGATTCCACAAAAACAAAAATCCCTCCGGAATATGAAGTTTCCGAATCCTTCCGCAAAACCGATCCCGGCGCCGCTTCCGTTGCGGGATATCTTCAGAATGTCGGATTCTTCCCTGTTTTTGATAAGACCGATGTTTCCTATCTTCCTCTGGGCGAAGATACTTTTGAAGAAATGCTTTCCCAACTTAAAAAAGCCCGGCATTTCATCTTCCTTGAATATTTCATAATTGATGAAGGAATCATGTGGGGAAAAATTCTTGAAATCCTTGCGGAAAAAGTAAAAGAAGGCGTCGATGTCCGCGTTATGTATGACGGAACGAATGAACTGACCACCCTCCCCCACAATTACCCTGAAATGCTTCGGAATCTCGGAATAAAATGCAAGGTTTTTGCCCCTCTTACTCCATTTATCTCCACCCATTATAACTACCGCGACCACCGGAAAATAATGGTCATTGACGGAAACACAGCCTTTACCGGCGGAATAAACTTTGCCGACAGATATATAAACTGCGAAACCGTCCACGGACATTGGAAGGATACCGCCGTTATGCTTAAAGGAAAGGCCGTAAAAGCCTTCACTCTGATGTTCCTCCAGATGTGGAATATCGGTGAGAAAGAACCGGAATTTGAACCCTGGCTTTCCTTCCCCGCTCTTCCGCCGGAAAATTCAAAAGGCTTCGTTATTCCCTATGGCGATTGTCCCCTTGATAAAAACAAAACCGGCGAAATGGTATATATGGATATTCTCAACAGAGCGAAAAAATACGTTCATATAATGTCGCCCTATCTTATCCTTGACGGAGAAATGGAAACTTCTCTCCGCTTTGCGGCGGAAAGAGGCGTTGAGGTAAAAATAATTCTCCCCGGCGTCCCGGATAAGCTTGCTCCATATTCCCTTGCAAAAAGCCATTACGCCGCATTGATCGATTCCGGAGTTGAAATTTATGAATATGAACCGGGCTTCATCCATGCAAAATCTTTTGTTGCGGACGATATCGAAGCCGTTGTCGGAACAATAAATCTTGATTACCGAAGCCTTTATCATCATTTCGAATGCGCGGCATATTGCTACGGCACCTCCTGCATCGGCGACATTGAAAAGGATTTTCAGAAGACCCTTGAAAAATCCGTCCGCATAACAAAGAAAACCATCTGGAAAAGCTATCCGCTTTTAAAACCCCTTTCCTTTTTTATAAAAATTGTTGCACCTCTGCTTTGATAAAAACAAAAAAACGCTCCGGAAAATCCGGAGCGTTTTTTGTTTTCGGTTTGCTGTCAGCTTTCAAGGGCATTTTCTCTTTCTTCAATATCCCCAAGAATTTTGGAATAGAATTCTTCGCTGATTTTATATTTTTTGAGATATACGATATATCCTATAACGATCATAACAAGAGGAATTGCGAACATTGCAAGCTTGATTATAAATTTGCCTTCGCTGTCAATGGCGTCAACCGTTCCTCCGTCAACTTTGATTCCGGAAATAATAAGAGTAATGCTTACAATTCCGGTTGCGATCGCGCCGCCGATTTTGTTGATAAGAGGCTGTACGGAAAAAGTGATGGATTCGTTCTTTTTGCCGAGTTTCCAATAACCGTATTCAACGGTATCCGCAAGGAACATAAGCATAAGGGTCTGGATGAATGCCTGGCCGACGAATACAAGAACAGCGCCAAGGGCGATGAGAATAATTGAAATTTCCGCAAAGAAGAAAATCGCATAACCGATAAGTACAAACACCGTTCCCATAGTATAAAGCTGGCGTCTTGTCATATGTTTTGCAACCGTCGGATATACGGAAAGGGTTCCAAGCTGTGCAACGCCGACCACCGCAACAAGAACAACGTACATTCCTTCGTTTCCGAAAAGATACTTCATATAATAAATCGCAAAGTTGACCGTTGTGCAGTAACCGACCATGAAAAGTCCCATTGCAAGAGTTGTCCACATAAGCTGGTCGTTTTTAAGAAGCGCGTCAAACATCTGTTTAAGGGAAGTGGATTCCTGTTTTTCCATCGGAACACGTTTTTCTTTGATTCCAAGAAGCGGGAAAAGAAGTCCGAGGAGATAAAGCACAGCAATTACCACCGCGCACCAGAACCATACTTTCGGAGTATCTCCAAGGGCGCTTGTTACCGGCTGCCAGGCAACCATTACGATATACATGCCGACGTTTGCGCAGATTCTTGCGAACGCGCCGGTTTTTTCTCTCTGTTTCTGGTCGGAAGAAAGAACCGGAAGAAGAGTCCAGTATCCGATATCGTTGATGCCGTAAGTGATATCCCAAAGAAGATATGCAGCACCGAAGATTATTACAAAAGCCCAGCCTGTTCCGATTCCCGCAAAAAGCATTACGGAGAAAACCGCGCTCATAATACCGCCGACAAGGATTGCCGGTTTGAATTTACCCCAAGGGGATTTTATATTATCGATAACAAGTCCGGTTATGGGGTCGTTGAATGCGTCGAAGATCCTCATTACCGAAAGGACCATGCTTGCCGCCGCAAAAACCCATACCGGAAGGCTCAGGACGTCCGAAAGGAAATAAAGAAGGGTGTTTGCTTCGAAGGAATAGAACATATCCCTTCCGATCGTTCCGAGTCCGAAATATACCCGGTTGTTTTTATCGATATCTTTCATTTTTCTGCCTCCTCGATTATAAAGAGTTCCGAACCGAAATCGGTAAGAGTTCTCTGTTCCTTGTCATATCCGGTTCCGCGGAAAAGCGGAAGAAGCATTATTCCCGCGGAAAAAGCCGCTCCGCTTGCTTTGAATTCCTGATTCCCGTCTGGAAGAGTGATCAGTCTGTCTGCTGTACGAAGAATAAAACCGTTCGGGTCAAGATTTACCGGAACAACGTGTTTTATAAGGCTTCCGAACTGACCGACCCTGAGTTTCTGCGCAAAAGTTGAAAAATTATAAACTTTTGCTTTATCAAGGTTTTTTATACGGAGTTTTTCATAACCCGGCGCCGCCGGAAGAATCTTCCTGAAAACAGCCGCAAGAGTTGTTTCACCGTCGGAAACCTGCCAACCGTTTTTAAGGCGGCTGAATTTTCCGAACTGGAAAATCCGGCGGTATTTTTTATAGAAAGCAATTTGCTCGATTATCTGTTTTTTCTCAATTCCAAGAAGATGCTTCAAATCAAGTTCATAACCAAGGCAACCGAAGAAAGAAACATTTCCCCTTGTGCAAAGAGGAGTATTGCGTAAAGTCTGGGCATGGGGCGCCGCGCTTACGTGTGCGCCGAAAGTTGACTGGGGATAAAGATATGAAAGATTTTCCTGAATGGTGATTCTTTCAATGGGGTCGGTGTTGTCGGAACACCATATCTGCGGACCGAAACAGAGCATTCCGAGATCAAAACGGTTTCCGCCGGAAGAACAGCTTTCAAGAAGAATATGCGGACGCGATCCAAAAATTCTTCGGAGAACGTCATAAAGACCGATTATATAATCATAAGCCTTTGTTCCAAGTGCAATGCTGTGGCGGTTCATATCCCATTTTACATAGGAAATATTTGCAGAATCAAGAATTCCCGAAACGTTTTCGACGATATAATCACGGACTTCCGTTTTTGTAAGGTCAAGAAGGAATTGGTTGCGTCCTTTAAGCGGAGCGAAATCATCCCGGAGTATCCAATCCGGATGGGCACGGCAAAGATCCGAATCTTCGTTTACCGATTCCGGTTCAAACCAAAGTCCGAATTCCATTCCCATGGAATTTATCTTTTTTGCAAGGCCCGAAATTCCGTTCGGAAGTTTTCGCTTGTTTATGCTGTAATCTCCGAGCCCTGCTTTGTCGCTGTCTCTTTTTCCGAACCAGCCGTCGTCAAGAACAAAAAGTTCGCATCCGAGTTTTTTTGCTTCTTTTGCAAGGCCGAGAAGTCTTGCTTCGTTAAAATCGAACATACATCCTTCCCAATCGTTGAAAAGGACCGGACGTTCTCTGTTACGCCAATATTCCGGAATAATATTTTCGGAAACAAAGCGGTGCATTTTTTCCGAAAGTCCGGAAAAACCTTTTTCCGAAAAAGCAAGAACAGCTTCCGGAGTTTCAAAACTTTCTCCGGGCGCAAGAGTTTTCACAAAATCCGAAGGAGAAATTCCCTGCATGACCCTTGTAAAACCCTGGAGAGAACGTTGGGCGGATGCATAGTGATTTCCGGACCAGATAAGATTGAAGCCGTAAACCCTTCCGGAATCCTCCGTCGCTTCCGGTTCGCTTAAAATAAAACCCGGGTTGTGTCTGTGGGAAGAAAAGCCTGTTGTGCTTTCGTTCACAATTCGATTTTCCGAAACGGAAACTTTATGTTTCCTCATTTCGGAAATCCATCCGCCGTCAAAAGTGGTCATATCAAATTCGCCGTAAATATCCATTACGGTGCTCATGATTTTTGTGAGCACGATATCATTTTTACCGGTGTTTTTCAAAACGGCTTTTCTTACAAGAACTCCCCCGAAAATGCTGAAATAAAGGAAAAGCTGTGCTCCGGGCTGTGCCATTGTTATTTCAAGGGTTTCACATTCTCCTGTCGCGCCCGGAAGTTTTGATCCGGAATGAGCATGTTCTTTAAACACCCTGCTGCATACAAAGCGGAAATCGGAAGATTTTCCGCCGAATTCCATCGGGCTTTCGCGGTAATCCCCTCTTCCGGCGCCGCTCCATGCCAAAGGCATTGAATCCGCGCAGCTTTTGGTGCTCGTTTCGTCAAGAAGTATGGATTCGCCCCAGCCAAGACCCGGTTTTGTGATGAATGCCTCTGCATCAGCGGTGCTCAAAGGTTCTCCAAAGTGCAGAAGTTCCAAAATTCCATGCTCATTTATCCGAAGAAGGCAGGAAAAGCCTTCCCCATGAAGTCCGTATATACCGTTAAAATGCTCAATCATTTTATTCTGTACTCCTGACCCTCAACAAAATTTTTATACATTTCAGCAGTAACACCGCCGTATTCGATGATTTCGGAATAGAATTCTCCGGATTTTTTGATTTTTCTCTCCCTTGTTTCTGGGTCGATGCTCACAAGTCCGAACTTGGCGGAATTTCCTTCGATCCATTCAAGGTTATCGCAGAAACACCAATGATAATAACGTTCGAAAGGAAGATCGGAGCAGCTTATTTTTTCAAGATGCTCAAAAAGATAGCGGCAGCGGAATTTATCGCTATTGTCGCAGGTTCCGTTTTCCGTAACCCATATGGGTCTCGGAAGAACTCCGTAAAGTTTCCGTGCGCATTCAACGATTCCGTCCGGATAAATTTCCCAATCAAGGTCATTCCTCGGACTGTTTTCCCTGACCCCGTCACCGATTCCGGCAACCGTCGAACGGGTATAATAGTTCAGTCCTATGAAATCCGTATATTCGCCTTTCGGTATCTTATCAAAATTATGAAGCGGAAAAGCAAATTTTCCAAGTGTCATCGCGTCTGTCAAAGCATCCTGGAAAAGGAAGGAATTGAGCTTTGCGCAAAGGCAATGCCAGGAGTTTTTCGGATTTTTCGGCGCAAAAACACGAAGATGGTTTGCACAGCCGACCATAGTATCGGAAAATCCCATCTCTTCGCGTATTCTGTGTATGATTCCGTAAGCTTTGATATGGCAATAAGCAAGGTTTTCCATTACCGCAAGGGTTTTTCCGAAACTTTTTTCTGCCGGAGGCCATTCACCGAAAAAATAGGAATTTGTCGCATAGACGTTCGGTTCGTTTATAGTGATATAATCGCTGCAAAGGTCGCCGAAACGCCTTGCGGCAAGTTCGGCAAGTTCCAGATAGTAATGAAGATTTTCCCTTTTTGTAAAGGCGCCTTTTTCTTCAAACCACATGGGGTTTGTAAAATGGTGAATCGTCAGAAGCGGTTTTATTCCTTTTTCCCGAAGGAGAGCCAGTTCTTCCCTGTATCGAAGAATTGCCTCTTCGTCAATTTCCCCTTCTTTCGGCATTATTCTTGCCCATTCGATTCCAAAACGGTAGATCTGCATGCCCATTTTTGAAAGAAGTTCCGTGTCCTCTTTCCATTTTATCCAATGGTCATTTCCTGTTGCGGGGTCTGTTCCGTCCTTGATGAAACCCTTTTCATACCAATCGTTCCAGTTGGAACCTACGTTTCCGCCTTCAATCTGCGTTGCGGCCGTTGAAACACCCATAAGAAGTTTTTCGGGAATTTTAAAATCCATAAAAAAAGCGCCCCCTTTATAAATTATATTGTAGCCCTTTTTTTATAACTGTCAACAAAGAAAATGGTGACTTAAATAACAATCTGTGTTATAGTTAATAAAGAATCCGCTGAAAGTGAGTGATATTCATGGAAAGAAAACGCTGGTATAAAGATATGGTTTTTTACCAGATTTGGCCCCGCAGTTTCAAGGATGGAAACGGCGACGGAATGGGCGACCTTTGGGGCGTTCTTGAAAAACTGGATTACATAAAAAGCCTCGGTTGTGACGGAATCTGGTTTTCGCCTATCTACCCTTCCCCCGGCGCAGACTGCGGTTACGATATTGCCGATTATATGGATATTGCTCCCGAATTCGGCGGAATGGAAGCTTTCAGAAAAGTCCTTGACGGCGTCCATGAAAGAGGAATGAAACTCATTATGGACCTTGTTGTGAACCACACAAGCGACGAACACGAATGGTTTCAGAAAAGCAGAAAACGAATCGAACCTTATACCGATTATTACATCTGGCGTCCCGGAAAACCGGACGGAAAACTTCCCAACAACTGGGATTCCAACTTTGAGGGAAAAGCCTGGACTTTTGACGAGGAAAGAGGAGAATATTACCTCCATCTTTTTGCGGTAAAACAGCCCGACCTCAACATGGATAATCCCCTTGTCCGCGAAGAAGTCAAAAAAATCCTCCGCTTCTGGCTTGATATGGGAGTTGACGGCTTCCGCGAAGACGTTATCACCTATATTTCAAAAGCCGAAGGTCTTCCGGACGATCACCTCTTCCCGATTTATAAAGGTATGCCGAAATATAACCACGGACCCCATATCCACGAATATCTTGCCGAATTCAAAAGGGATGTTTTTGACCGTTACGACTGCTTCACTCTTGCAGAAGCTCCCCTTGTATGGCCGAAGCAGGCTCTTAAATATATCGACGAGGAATCCGGCCAGATCGATATGATGATCCAGTTCCAGTGCCAGTGTGCCGATTGCCTTTTCACCGACTATCTTCCGACAAAATTTTCGCTTGTCCGAATGAAAAAAGCTTTTTCCGATTGGCAGTATAAACTTTCCGGAAAAGCATGGAATATGCTTTATATGGAAAACCACGACCATCCGCGAATCATTTCCCGTTACGGAAGCGAAAAATTCCGCGAAGAAAGCGGAAAGGCAATTGCCGTAAGCTATCTTTTCCAGCAGGGAACCCCTTTCCTCTATCAGGGACAGGAAATCGGTATGCTCAACTGGAAACCGGAAGACGCGGAAATGTATGAGGATGTCCAGACCCGATATACCTACGCCCACAGCAACCTTAAAAAATCAAAAGAGGAACGCCTTCACAAAATGTGGCGGTCAAGCCGCGATTCCGCAAGAACTCCCGTTCAATGGGATTCTTCCGAAAACGCAGGTTTTACCACCGGAACACCCTGGTTTTACGTAAACCCGAATTATAAGGAAATCAACGTTGCCGCCCAGGAATCCGACCCCAATTCTCTTCTTAATTTCTACCGTAAGGCAATTTCTCTTCGAAAATCCCTTAAAGCAGTGCGTTTTGGCGATTACAAAGAGTATTATCCTCTTAATAATAAACTTTACGTTTACAGCAGATCCACCGAAGACCAGAAAATTCTTGTAATCTGCTCTTTTTCCGAAAAAGAAACAAAGATTAAAATTCCTTACGGTTTCGATTTAAGCAAGGCAAAACTCATTCTCGGAAATTATGAAAACGAAGGAAAAATCCTTAAACCTTACGAAACAAGGGTTTATCTCTGGGAATAAATTTTCAAAAGGCTTCCTTTTTGAGGGAAGCTTTTTTGTTATATTTAATCATTTATAACATATAATTAATATTGCGGCGGAAGAAAATTTACATTTTAATAATAGACAAACCGCAAAAAAAGAGTATAATATTATGTATGGAAATTTGGTAAAAAATTCCTTTATCCTTATTTGGAGCGTGATTTTAAAATGAAACTTATTATAAAAAACGATTATGAAGCAATGAGCGATTGGGCAGCAAACCATATTGCGAACGCCATCAACAACCATAAAGAAGACCGTCCCTTTGTTCTCGGACTTCCGACCGGTTCTTCCCCTCTCGGCGTTTATAAAAAACTTATTGAAATGAACAAAGCCGGAAAAGTAAGCTTCAAAAACGTAGTAACTTTCAACATGGACGAATACGTCGGTCTTCCCAAAGAACACGACCAGAGCTATTGGTATTTCATGCATGAAAATTTCTTCGACCATATCGAAATTCCTGCGGAAAACATCAACATTCTCAACGGAATGACCGATGATCCCGAAGAAGAATGCAGAAAATATGAAGAAAAAATCGCTTCCTACGGCGGAATCGATCTTTTCCTCGGCGGATGCGGCGTTGACGGCCATATTGCTTTCAACGAACCTTTCACTTCCCTTGTTTCCAGAACCGGCGTCCGCGCGCTTACCGAAGACACAAGAATCGTAAACTCCCGCTTTTTCGGAAACGATATGAACAAAGTTCCGAAAACCGCCCTTTCTGTCGGCGTAGGAACCGTTTGCGATGCAAAGCAGGTTCTTATCCTCATCAACGGCCACAACAAGGCAAGAGCGCTCCGCCATTGCGTTGAAGGCGGCGTTGACCATGCATGGACCATAAGCGCGCTCCAGCTTCATCCGGACGGCATAATCGCCTGTGACGAAGCGGCCTGCGGCGAACTTAAAGTCGATACCTATAAATACTTCAAAGAAATTTATAAAGACGAAAAATAAAAATAAAAATGCCGCCCGGAACACGGGCGGCATTTTTTATCGGCTTTTGCTTGACAAATCGGCAAAAATGGGTTAGCATTTTAATGTTACGCATATTTATTTAAATCTAAGGAGAAATATTATGAGTTTTGTTTACAAAGGCCTTGAGGCCTGTTTCGAACGCCATCTCGTTACCGAGCATGACGTTGAACATCAGCTTCAGCATATCCTTGCGGAAAACCCGAAAACCGAAAACGTCACCGGCCGCCCCGCACAGCTTGGCGATGAGGTGATTCTCGATTATGCAGGCTTCTGCGACGGTGAACAGTTTGCCGGAGGCACCGCCGAAAAACAGTCCCTTACTCTCGGAAGCGGAAGATTCATCCCCGGTTTTGAAGAACAGCTTGTCGGAAAAGAAATCGGCGAGGAAGTAAGCGTTATGGTAACTTTCCCCGAACAGTATCACGCAGAAAATCTTGCAGGAAAACCCGCAGAATTCAGATGCAAAATCCATGAAATCCATACCCATTCCAGATATGAACTGAACGACGATTTCGCAAAAGAATTCGGAAACTGCGAAACAATGGAAGAATTCCGCGAAAAACTTGCAGATTCCATGCAGGATTATGCAGACGAAACTTCCGAAATGGAACTTCAGGACAAACTTTTCGCAAAAGCCGCCGCTTCTCTTGATTATGCTCCTTCCGACGAAGAAATCGAACACGAGCTTGACGAACAGATTGCAAGACTTTCCGAAGATATGGCACAGCACGGTCTTAATCTTGAAATGTATTGCCAGTTCAGCGGCACCACCGAAGAACAGATCAGAGAAGAAATCCGCGAAAAAGCTGTTGAAACCCTCCGCGGACAGGCTGTCATCGACAAAGTTGCCGAACTCGAAAATCTTTCCGTTAACGAAGAAGAACTCGAAAAAGCTTTCGTTATGCTTGCAGCACAGAACGGTATGCCTGTTGAACTTCTTAAAGAACATTGTGACGAAGAAATCAAAAAAGAAATCTCCCGCAGCGTTCTCATCGGAAAAGTTATGCGCATCATCCGCGAAACCGCTGTTGTCACCGAAGGATGCCACCACGAACACTGCCATTGCCATGAGCATGACCATTGCCACGATGAAAACTGCGATTGCCACGGCGACCACTGCCATTGCCACTAAAATATAGTTCAATTAAAAAAAGAGCTGTTCAAAAAACAGCTCTTTTTTTGTTTTTATTTTTCAAGCGCTTTCAGAATCGTTCCTGTAAGAAGTTCCGCACAGAAAGGCGCGGTTTCTTCCGGGACAAAAAGATCCGGAGTATGAAGACCGGCAGAAGAACCGTCCTCTTTTCCGACACCTATATGATACATAAAAATCGGTGCAATTCTTCCGTAAAGGCTAAAATCCTCGGACGCCATCCAGAAATTCTGTTCAATAATGCTTTCTTTTCCGAAGAGCTTTGCGGCGGCTTCCGAAGCAATTTCCGCAAGCTTATCGTCGTTCACAAGCGGAACGGATTCATGGAAGAAACGGCATTCTGCGGTGCATCCATGGGCGTTGGCAACGGATTCGGAAATGCGGATGATCTGTTCCTTTACGGAATTTTTATATGAAGGAAGGGCATAGCGGAATGTTCCTTCGATATGTACGTTGTCCGGAATCACGTTATAAGCCGTTCCGCCATGTATCGAGCAGACCGAAAGAGTAAAAGGCTGTGCCGGATCCATCCATCTTGAACGGATGCACTGAAGAGCATCCACAGTACGGGTCGCCGCAACAATCGGATCAACCGCAAGATGCGGAGTTGCTCCGTGGCCGCCTTTTCCGTTTATGTCAATGCTGAAACAGCAAAGTGCCGCCATTATCGGTCCTTTGCGGATTCCGATTTTTCCGGCGGGGATATCCGGTTTTACATGAAGGGAATAAAAAGCCTTTGGAGGATATTTTTCAAAAATTCCGGTATCCATAACTTCATCGGCGCCTGTGCCGTGTTCTTCGCCGGGTTGGAAAACAAAAAGAACGTTTCCCTTAATGTTTTCACGGAACCTTGAAAGAGCCGTAACCGCACCGAGAAGAGAAGCTGTATGGAAATCGTGTCCGCAGGCATGCATTACTCCGCAATTTTCCGAACAGATTTCATGTGCGGAATTTTCGTTTATGGGAAGCGCATCTATATCCGCTCTTATCGATATTGTCGGACCGGGAAGATTTCCCCGAAGAAGACCGATAACTCCGGTTTTCGGCTGTTCTTCCGGAAGTTCGATTCCGAGTTTTTCAAGTTCGTTTCTTATAAGCGCGGTTGTATCGTATTCCTTGTGGCTGAGTTCTGGGTTCTTATGAATTGCATGGGCAATTCCGATGATATGCTTGCGGATATCTTCGGAAATATATCTGAAATCCATTATTTTCACCTCTTTTGATTATGGTTAGATTATAACTCAAAAGGCGGCGAAATACAAATAAAAAGAAGGCCCTTTAAATAAAAGAGCCTTCTTTTTTTGTAAATCTTTTGGAATTATTCCCACTCGCTCCTGAAAAATAAATCTTAAACAGATTTGCTTATGGGATTTAGTTCAGAATATTTGGATTACTTTCATTATTCAGACAGCATGGGCTATCTGATTTTTTGTTGCCATACTGTTGCCACAAATTTTCGCTATAATACCTGAACACATTTAGTATCAGTACAATACTAATGATTATGTATTATCCTCTTGTCGTTGATTTAATTCACATAGATTTCTTCG
>JAZQUO010000009.1:0-25288 GCA_045631325.1 Oscillospiraceae bacterium | reverse complement strand
CTTTGGTGACACCTTCCCACAAGGGAAGGCTTTGCGGAACGGTCAAGACCGTTCCCTACCATGAATTGTGAAAACAATATAACCGAGCGGTTAATCTGAAATGGAAACCGTTGCCGACCCCGAGCGGCGACGGTCGGAATTGGAAATCTCCGTTTTTTCGGTGGTGCGTTTTGTCCCCTTTGATAAGGGGACAGCGTTTGCGGGAGCAAACTGCTGGGGTTAGATTTTTCTTTCAGGCACAACCCGGTTTCTTTTTCCAAAAGAAATGGGGTTGTATTAAAAACATCTTGCTAAGGAGAATCCTGCCCTCCGGGAATCCTTTTTTGTGGAACGGTCAGGGCCGTTCCCTACCGTGAAGCGGTGGTTCCACGAGAAAAGGCAAAATAAAAGCACCCCGTCGGGGTGCTTTTTGTTTTTATGATATCAATATCTTTCGTCGTCGCGGTGGAGATCCCAAAGGGCTTCGTAAATTGCAACAACGTCCTCTTTTGCGGGAACTCTGGGGTTGGTCCGGGTGGTTGCATCTTTAAGTGCGGCATCTGCCATTTCGTCGATTGCAGCAAAATATTCTTCCTTGGTGATTCCGCCCACATCTTTAATGCAGCAGGGCATATCCATTTCTCTGGTGAGAATCTTGATATAGTTCATAAAGGAACGGACGGTGGAAACTTCGTTGAAGTTTACGATTCCGAGAGAAGCAGCGATTTCGCAATATTTTTTGACGCATGCCGGAAGATTTTCGTGAGGAATGGTCATATTGGTGATATCGCTGTTATAGCTGATGATGCAGGGAAGGAGCATTGCGTTTGCTCTTCCGTGAGGAATGTGGAATCTTGCACCAAGCTGGTGAGCCATTCCGTGGTTAAGACCAAGACCTGCTTCATTGAATGCCATACCTGCCATGCAGGAAGCGACGTGGATTTTGCCCCTTGCTTCCATATCGTTTGCGTTGAGATAGGAACGGCAAAGATAGCGGCAGCAGAGTTTTATTGCTCTTTCGGCAAGAGCATCGGAAAATTCGCTGTTTCCGGTACTTACGAAAGCTTCGATTGCGTGGGTGATGATATCCATACCGGTGTCTGCGGTGATGGTTTTCGGAACGGTTTTAACAAGTTCCGCATCAAGAATCGCAACGTCGGCGATGAGTTCTTCGGAAACAAGAGGATATTTTGTTTTCTTTTCCGGATCGGTGATTACGGCAACTTCGGTGACTTCGGAACCGGTTCCGCTTGTGGTGGGGATTGCAACAAAAGGCGGATCGAAGGTGGGGTCTGCACGATGTGCAAACATTTTTACCGCTTTGGTAAAATCGATTGCGGAACCGCCGCCAACAGCCATGATGCAGTCCGGACGAAGTCCGAGACATTTCTGTACGCCGACGATGACTTTATCCATAGGCGGATCCGGAACAACGTCGTCATAAACAAGATAGGGAACGTCTGTTGCATCAAGACGGTCGGTAACAAGTTTGATGAGTCCGCTTTTTACGGTAAAAGGATCTGCAACGATGAAAGCGCATTTGCTGTCTTTTTCAAGAAGATGGTCAAGAGCATTTTCACCGAAATATACTTTTGTTTTTAAGTTAAAATCCTGCATATAAAAATCCTCCATATTGTCATAAATGGGGAAACTTATCCAAATACATTATACATCAACCGAAACAAAAAAGAAAGCCGTTTTCCGGATTTTGTTAAAATATTATTTTTTAATGGTGGAACTTTCGTTGAGAACAAGGCTGCTGTAAAGCATAAGAACGTCCGCACCTTCAAAATCCACGTAGTTTCCGACAAAATTCGGAAGAAGATAGCGGGTATCCACAAGGAAGATTTTTTCATAATCGTTCATAAGAAGCGGACCGATCGAAGAACCGAAGGAATCGCGGAAAATTATAAGTTTTCTGCCTTCTTCCCCGTTCGGGTTTGTAACTTCAAGAACCGGGGAAGGTCCGGAAAGATAGAATTCATAAGGGTCCTTGCCTTCGGTTTTTTCAAAATCGTAAACGCCGGTTTCTTTTCCGGTTTCGTAATTGAAAACGGTCATTCCGTCAAGTTCGGCATTATTGAGATATACAATTTTTTCCGGTTTTAGAGGAAGGGCGCTCTGGCCGAAATAAACGCCATGGAAGTTTTCGGTTGCAACGGATTCTTCAAAATCATCAAAAGCGGAAGCGCCGAGGGCGGAAAGAAGTTTTTCTGCTGCTTCGGTAAGATACTGCTGCTGCCAATGGGTATCGGTGAGATAGTAGGAATCTTTTCCGAGAGTTCCGGTTATATCAACGTATTCCGCAAAATCAAGACGGTTTTTGAAAAATTCCTGCATTGCCGCGTAATCCATTGCGGGATAGCCGTTTTCTTCGGCAATGTAAAATCCTTTATCCGGAACGACGGAAAAAACAACCTTGTTTACTTTTCCCGCCATATAATTGTTGTAAAGATCCTCAAAACGGTCTGCCGCATAATTTATCGAATCCTCATCAAGGGGAAAATCGAGTTTTGCGATATGGCCTTCGGTGAAATAAAGTTCGTTGTTGTCGGAAAGACCGAAAAGATAGTATCTCGAAAGGGCTTTTACGGAACGGAAAGCATCTCTTAACGGGAACTGGTCGTTGGTGTAATCCTCGAAATTATCCATGAATTTTCCGTTAAGGATCGTTTCAACAGAAAGTTCCGGAAACTGTTCAAGGGGTCTTCTTTCGCTTTCGGAAAACTCATCCGAGGGTTTGAGCACCGCAAAAACCGAAAGTCCGAAGATGAGCACCGCCATGAGCACGGCGGTATAGATATATTCTGTTCTTTTTTTCATATTAATACCGCCTTTCTTTAAAATCTGAAATAGAGGAACGGGTTAAAGGAACCGTCCGCAAGATATCCGGTTACAAGGATCAGGATGGCAGCAAAACCGATGGGGCGGAAAATTGCAAAAACTTTTCCGCCGATTTTTGTTGCTTCGATTTTTGCAAGAAGATTTTTGATGACCGGAGTTGCAAGAAGAGAACCGGCAACAAACATAAGGGCGAAGCTTTTAAGATAGTAGAAAGTTTCTGTTCCGGCAAAAGGCAATCCGGAAAGTCCGAACATTCCTTTAAGGTCTTCAACTGCGCCTGCCATGTTGACGGAGTTGAAGATAACGAATCCGATTGCGGAAAGGAAAAGAACATAGATATGGCAAAGGAACGCGGGGGCTTTGTCGAGATATTTTTTAAGCCACATTTTTTCGATCACAAGCATCACGCCGTAGAAAAGTCCCCAGACGATGAACTGCCAGTCGGCCCCATGCCAGAAACCGGTCAGGAACCATACGACAAAAATGTTGAAGAGGAAACGGGGAGTTTTAACCCTGTTTCCGCCAAGGGGAATATATACATAGTCACGGAACCAGCTTCCGAGGGACATATGCCATCTTCTCCAGAATTCGGTGATGCTTTTGGAAACAAATGGGAAATCGAAGTTTTCAAGGAAGGTGAAACCGAAGATTCTTCCAAGACCTATCGCCATATCGGAATAACCGGAGAAGTCAAAATAAATCTGGAGCATAAATGCCGCAGCATACATCCAATAGAAAAGAACAGTTTTTTCGTCGCTTGCGCGGAAAACGGAACAAAGTTCGCCGAAGGTGTTTGCAAGGAGAACCTTTTTTCCAAGGCCGAGACAGAATCTTTTGATTCCGTATGCGGTTTTTTCAAGAGTATGGGTTCTGTTTTCAAGCATCTCCGCAATATCGACATAGCGGACGATAGGTCCGGCGATAAGCTGGGGAAAAAGAACGACGTAAGTTCCGAAGTTCACGATATTTTTGTTTACCTTTGTGTCGCCGCGGTAAACGTCAATTGTATAGCTTGCAATCTGGAAGGTGTAAAAGCTTATTCCGACCGGAAGAGCAAGTTTTAAAAGCGGAATTGAAAGTCCGGTTGCGGCGTTGAAGTTGCTGATGAAGAAATCCGCATATTTAAAATAGGCAAGGAAAGAAAAGCTTATCACAACAGAAATTATCATAAGAATTTTTCTTGCCTTCTTCGTTTTTGCTTTGTCCATCAAAAGCGCAAGGCCCCAGGCGGAAGTTATTGAAGCCGCCATCAAAAAAACATAAAGCGGTTCGCCCCAGGCATAGAAAACAAGGCTGTAAACAAAAAGAACCGCGTTTTTAAGTTTTTTCGGCGCCGCAAAATATGTTATCAGAACAAGCGGCAGAAAATAATAAAGGAAAGGGATGCTCGAAAAGAGCATAGGTTCACCTCCAAAAAATTTTTTAAACAGAAAGGTTTTAAAAGTTTTGATTATTCAATCAGAATTTTTAAAGCCCTTTTGTCTTTTTGAAAAAGGCGGGCGCATCGGAAGGATGCGCCCGATTGTTCTTCGGAAAGAAGAAATTATGCGATTGCTTCGCTGTAAACGATGGTTGCTTCGGGATATGCAGCAACAAGTTTTTCTTCGAAGGGGTTGATTGCATCGTTAAGGCCGAACATTGCAAGAACGTATTCATTGCCGAAAGTTGCAATTACCATTTTTTCAGGGAAACCGCACATCCACTGGTTGGAAGCGATTGCTTCGTGCATGGTTTCAGCAAATGCTGCTGCGTCAGCAACTTTGAATGCGCCTGCGGTGAAGGAGTTGAGGTTCATTCCGTGAACAAGAGCTGCTGCTTCAAGGGTTTCGGTGCCTGCGGGAACAAGGAGAACGCCGGAGATGAAGTCTGCATTGGTAACAGCGCCGGGAGCGTTGTCAACCATGTTGTCATAGTCGCCGCCCATGGTGAAGAATTTTTCGTCTTCGCCGAACTGGCCCCAAACGGTTTCGAGGATTTCGAGAGCGGAACCTACGGTTACTTCGGTTTCACCGGAGGGTTCTTCGGTTGCGTTGTTTCCGCATGCTGCGAAAGAGAGTACCATGATCATAGCGAGTACAAGTGCAAGAATTTTTTTCATTTTGTTTTTATTCCTTTCTTTTTTAAGCTTGCCGCCTTTCCGGCGGCGGTGTTTCTGTTTTTTCTGTTTTTTGCGCGCCGAAAAAAGGCGCATATATATTAAGTGTCCGAAAAATCAAAAAGTATTGCATAAATTTTTAAAAAATTTTATGAATTTTTTGTTCCGGCCACAAAATACCCATTTTGCCTTCCCTTGGGGGAAGGTGGCGTTTCCGAAGGAAACGACGGATGAGGGGATTTATTCCAGTTTATATCCGGCCTTTTCGATTGCTTCGCGGATTTTTTCTTCCGGAACTTCGGAAGTCATTTTTACAACCGCATTATCATAAAGGCAGGAAGCTTTTGCTTCGGTGATTTCCGGAATTGCTTCAAGAGCTTCTTTAACGTGGGCTTCGCAATGTCCGCACATCATTCCGGAAATCTTATAGGTTTTTTCGATAATTTCCGTTTCGGAAGATTCTGCGGATTCCGTTTCTTCGGAACGGTCAAGACCGTTCCCTACTGTAACATTTTCGGTTTCCGGAATTTCTTTCGGTTTTTCTTCGGGAACAATTTCTGCAGTTTCGGCGGTTTCGATGAAATCAATTTTGCTTTTGCGTTTTCTGTCCTTCTTGGGGTTAAAAATATCCGCAAGATTAAGTCGCAAAGCATTGCTTACAACACAGAAGCTCGAAAGGCTCATTGCCGCGGCGCCGAGCATCGGATTCAGTTCAAGTCCGAAAGCAACGAAAGCTCCCGCCGCAACCGGGATTCCGATAGTATTATAAATAAATGCCCAGAAAAGATTCTGACGGATATTGCGGAGAGTCGCTCTTCCGAGGGCGATTGCCGCCGGAACATCCGAAAGGCGGCTTTGCATAAGAACGACGTCCGCGCAATCAATTGCAACGTCCGTTCCCGCGCCGATTGCAATTCCGATATCCGCGGAAGCAAGGGCGGGAGCATCGTTTATTCCATCGCCGACCATTGCGGTTTTTCCTTTTTCTTTAAAACGGCGGACAGCTTCTTCCTTTCCTTCCGGAAGAACGCCGGCAATGACTTCGTCAACGCCAACCTGGTTTGCAATTGCTTTTGCGGTTCTCTCGTTGTCGCCGGTAAGCATTACGGTGTAAATTCCCATATTTTTAAGGCGTGAAACAGCTTCGGGGCTTTCTTCCTTAATCGTATCTGCAACGGCAACAGTTCCGAGGAACATTCCGTTTCCGCTGAAGAAAAGGGGAGTTTTTCCTTCGGAAGCAAGTTCCTTTGCTTTCTCTTCCGTTTCTTCCGGAACGGGAGAAGTGTTTCTGATGAAATCAAGATTTCCGCCGAAAACGGGGATTCCGCCCATTATTCCGGAAACTCCGCTTCCGGGAAGAGCGTAGAATTCCGAAACGGCGGCGGTTTTTATTTCAAGTTCATCGCATTTTGCAATAATTGCTTTTGCAAGAGGATGTTCGCTTTTCGCTTCAACGGCGCAGGCGATTTTGAGAAGAGCCGCTTCGGAAACGCCTTCCGCCGGAATTATATCGGTTACGGAAGGTTCGCCTTTTGTAATGGTTCCGGTTTTGTCCATCACGACAATTTCGGTTCTGCCCGCTTCTTCAAGAGAAGCGGCGGTTTTATAAAGGATTCCGTTCCTTGCGCCAAGTCCGCTTCCGACCATTATTGCAACGGGAGTTGCAAGGCCGAGAGCACAGGGACAGCTTATTACAAGAACGGAAATTCCTCTTGCAACGGCAAACCCGACCGTTTCGCCGAGGAAAAGCCAGATTACCGCGGTTATAATCGCAATTGTTATTACCGCGGGAACAAAAATTCCGGAAACTTTGTCGGCAACTTTTGCAATGGGCGCTTTTGTTGCGGAAGCTTCCTCGACCATTTTTATAATTTGTGAAATTGTCGTGTCTTCTCCGACTCTTTCCGCTTCGCATTTTACAAATCCGCTCTGGTTTAAAGTTCCTGCGGAAACTCTGCTTCCGGCAGTTTTGTCAACAGGAATGCTTTCGCCGGTAAGGGCGGATTCGTTGACCGCTGTTTCGCCTTCGAGGACGATTCCGTCAACGGGAATGCTTTCGCCGGGACGGACGACAAAAATTTCGCCTTTGCGGACTTCCCCGATTCCGACGGAAACCTCTTCGCCTTCACGGATAACCGTTGCTGTTTTCGGCGCAAGGTTCATAAGGGAACGGAGAGCATCCGTTGTTTTTCCTTTTGAACGGGCTTCAAGCATTTTTCCGACAGTTATAAGCGCAAGGATCATCGCGGCGGATTCAAAATAGAATTCATGGAGATAATGATGTGCGCCGGAAAGATTTCCCGCAATAACTTTTTCGGTCATCATATAAAGCGCATAGACGCTGTAAACAAAGGAAGCTCCGGAACCGAGGGCAACAAGGGTATCCATATTCGGCGCTTTATGGAGCAGGCCTTTGAAACCGTTTATGAAAAATTTCTGGTTTATCACCATTACAATTCCCGCAAGAAGCATCTGGGCAAGGCCGATTGCAATGCAGTTTTTTGCAAGGAAATCCGGAAGAGGCCAGTTCCACATGGTATGTCCCATTGAAATATACATCAGAACCGCAAGAAAACCGAGAGAGGCAACAAGGCGTTTTTTAAGAACCGGAGTTTCCTTATCTTCAAGGGAATCCGCTTTGTTCTGCTGTTTTTCTTTTTTGTCAGCGGTTTTAAGCGAAGCGCCGTAACCCGCAGCTTCGACCGCAGCAATTATTTTTCCGGAATCTGCGTTTCCCTCAACTCCCATAGAATTTGTGAGAAGGCTTACGGAGCAGGAGGTTACGCCTTCCACTCCGGAAACCGCCTTTTCAACTCTTGCGGAGCAGGCCGCGCAGCTCATTCCGGTAACGTTATACTGTTCTATTTTTTCTTACCTTCCTTCCTGCCGGAAGCCGGCAAAATCGGGCAGAAAGCAAATTTTCCGCTTCTACCCCATTATGATATGTATTTTAACATATTTTAAATAAAAAACAATGATGAAAATGTGAATTTTTAAATTTCCAATAAAAAAACGGCGGAAATCCGCCGTTTTCTTCGTCTTTATCAAATTATGCCTGTTCTTTTGCCCAGACAAGAGCTTTTGCAAGCTGGTCGGCGCAGGAAGTTCCTCTTCCGGCACAATCGTTTCCGGAAAGACGGTCGATGATATCGTCCGCTTTCCAGCCTTCAAGAATCTTCGGAATTGCCTGGAGATTTCCGGGGCAGCCGCCGAGGAAAACGATATTGGTGACGATTCCGTTTTCGTCCATATCAAAGCTTATTTTTTTGGAGCAGGTTCCGGTTGTTTTGTAATCGTAATGCATTTTTATTTCTCCTTTTTATAAATATGAATATCGAAAGCAACTTCGGTAAGAAGGCTTTCGTATCTTTTAAGTTTTTCTGCGCCTTTTGCGGACGTTTTCCAATAGTAAGGGGTCATCCGGAAAAGAGCGAAGATATCTTCGCTTGTTTTAATTTCGGTTTTATAACGGACACGCCTTGTTTCAACGTGCTCAAAGCCTTCATAAGGGGTATCCTCTTCCCTGTTTTCATAGGGCACATCATAAATTGCCGCTTTGAGTTCCCAAAGATGTCTTGCGGCGGGAACAACGTAGATATAATATCCGCCGTTTTTGAGCACGCGGTTATATTCCCCTATGCTCAAAGGGCTGAACACGTTCAGAAGAATATCGAATTCTTCATCCGGAACAGGAATATCGAAAACGGAAGCAACCGCAAATTCAACTTCTTTCGTTCTTTTTGCGGCGCGCCTTACGGAAGGACGGCTTATATCAAAACCGGCAATTTTTGCCTTTGGAATGCGGTTTTTAAGCTCTTTTGCAATATTGGAAGTATAATATCCTTCACCGCAGCCGCAATCGAGCACCGAAGTTTCTTCGTCTTTCGCAAGTTCGAGCACCGTTTTTTCAAGTTCCAGAAGAAGCGGTTCGTAATATCCTTTATCAAGGAACGCCGAACGCGAAGCGGCCATTTCCTTGCTGTCCCCGGGGACTTTTGAATTCATTTTGTTTGCCGGAAGAAGATGGACATATCCTTCCGCGGAAATATCGAAGGAATGTCCGTGCTCGCATTTAAGCGAATGTTCGTTCTGAAAAAGCTTTGCCTTGCAAAGCGGACATCTGTAAATGCTCATTTTTCAAAAAGATACAGAAACGCGCCGACATGTGCCGCCATGCAAACCGGTACAAGCACGTTGAATTTTGTATGTTTTGTTTTATGGCGGAAAATCTGCATTCCCGCATATGCACCGAAAGCGCCGCCCATTGCCGCAACAAGGATAAGCGATTTTTCGGAAATCCGCCGCATTTTTTTCTTTGCAAAATATTTATCCGCGCCGTACATCACAAAAGCCGCAACGTTTACCGCGATATAATATAAAATCAAATGTTCCACTTTTTTAAAAAATTCCCCTTTCGGAAAGGTTCGTTTTATTTTAACATTAATCCGCTTTTTGGTCAAATTTTAAAGAACAAAAATAACGCCGAAACCTTCTTTTTCTTTTTCTTCCGCAAATTCCGCGGCTTTTTCTTCCGGAACGAAAACAAGATCCGTTCTTTCCGCTTCTTCAAAAACCCGTATAAATTCCGGAAAATCCCCCGTCATAAGAGCTTTTGCTTCTTCCTGCGCTCTTCGGGTCTCTTCATAAAAATCCAAAGCGGAAAAAACAGCTTTTTCTCCGCATTTCTGACGCAGAATCGGAAATTGGGCAATAAGTTCCGCCTCGTCGCCTTCGTTAAGAACATTATGGCCCATATTCCAGGCAACAAGGGAAAGATTCTTTTCCGTTTCGATATAATCTTCCGGAAAATCCGTTTTTTCTTTTCCGGTTATCACCGCGGCGGTATATCCGCTTTTTCCGAAATCAGAATCAATTTTTTGGCAAAAAGGCATTTCCGGATTTGAAAAATCCGCAAAAACCGTTCCGCCGAAGGCGCAGACCATTTTTTCCGCAATTCCGCAGGGGTTTCCGAAATAATCGTTTTCCGCAATTTTTCCGAATTCAGCAAGACGGAAAGGCGGAACTCCGTTTTCAAAAAAGAGTCCGCTTATAATTTTGCCTATAAGGACTTCGAAAGCCGATGTTTCTGAAATTCCGCTTCCGGAAGGAATTCCGGAAGCGATTTTTGCATTGAAACCGCCGAAGATGTTTCCGCTTTCGATAAAGCAATTCATGATTCCACGGACAATAGCCGCAAAAGTTTCCGCTTCTTCCGCTTTCGGTTCAGAATCGCCTATTTCAATATCAAAATTACCGAAATCTTCCGATTCTATATGTACCGTATCGGTTCCGTTCGGTTTTGCAAAGGCACGGATTCCCTGTTCGGTTTCTGCGCCCAAAACAAAACCGCATTGTTCTTCGGAATGTCTTCCGCAAAGCAAAACCGCTCCGCCGGAAAAAAATTCGTACATTGCAATCCGTCCTTTCGTTTTTTATAAAACCATTTTATCACAAAGGGGCTTTCCGGTAAAGACTGTTTCCTGCCGCAAAACGACGGGTTTACAACCGAAAAACTGCAGGGGCGGATATTATCCGCCCGTTTTTTAATCGGACAGGGTTACAGTCCTTCCGTCATCGCTGTGCGATGCCACCTAAGTCACCCTTTTGTCGTCTTCGACGACATTTCCCCTGCCAGAGGAATCTTCTTTACACAAGGGAGGCCTGCCCTCCGGGTTCTCGGCAATCCCTCATCCGTCTTTTCTGCAACAAGTTGCAGAAAATCCACCTTCCCCTCCGGGAAGGCTTATTTCTGCTTTTATTTGCGGTGATTTTGTGTTATTATATTTCCATATCAAACCCATTCGGAGGGAACTATGTACGAAATTCTTACAACCTGTGGAAAGGCCCGCAGAGCAAGGCTTGAAACTCCCCACGGCGTTATTGAAACACCGGTTTTTATGAACGTCGGAACTGCCGCAGCGATTCGCGGAGGAGCTTCCACCGACGACCTCAGGGAAATCAAAACTCTTGTTGAACTTTCAAACACATATCATCTTCATATGCAGCCGGGAGAAGATCTTATTGCGCGGCTTGGCGGACTTCATAAATTTATGAACTGGGACAAACCTATCCTTACCGATTCCGGCGGATTCCAGGTTTTTTCCCTTCAGAAAATCCGCCGCATCAAGGAAGAAGGCGCCTATTTCACTTCCTATATTGACGGACGGAAGATTTTCATGGGTCCGGAAGAATCCATGCAGATACAGTCCAAACTCGGAAGCGACATTGCGATGGCTTTTGACGAATGCATCGAAAACCCCGCTCCCCGTGATTACGTCGAAAAATCTGTTGCAAGAACGACCCGCTGGCTTAAAAGATGTATTGCCGAACACCAAAGGCTTGCCGAACTTCCGGAAACAATAAACCCCGGCCAGCTTCTTTTTGGAATCAACCAGGGCGGAGTTTATGACGATATCCGCATTGAGCATATGAAAGAGATTGCAAAAATCGAAGGACTTGACGGCTTTGCTATCGGCGGACTTTCCGTCGGCGAAACCGCAGACGAAATGTACCGCATAATCGATGCCGTTGAACCCCATATGCCGAAGGACAAACCCCGCTACCTTATGGGAGTCGGAACTCCGCTCAACATTCTTGAGGGAGTCCACCGGGGAATCGATTTCTTTGACTGCGTTCTTCCCCTTCGCAACGCCCAGCACGGAAATGTTTTTACCTGGAACGGAAAAGTCCGCATCCTTGCGGAAAAGTTCAAATATGACGGCACGCCCATCGACGAAAACTGCGGATGCCCCGCTTGCAGAAGTTACAGCAAAGGTTATATCCGCCACCTTTTGAAAGCAGACGAGCGCCTTGGAATGCGTCTTTGCGTTCTTCATAACCTTTGGTTCTATAATGAAATGATGGCGAAGATCCGCGAGGAAATTGAAAACGGAACATTTGAGGAATTTTATCAGAAATACAGAGAAATTCTTGATAAACCGATATAAGTAAAAAAAGTGCTCCCTTTCCGGGAGCGTTTTTTTATTAAGTTGCTCTTTCCTCTCTCGGTCTTACAAGAAGGGTGATTCCCCAGGCAGCACCGACACCGACCAGAGTATAGACGATTCTGCTCAAAATTGCTTCCGGGCTTCCGAAAAGCCAGGCAACAAGGTCAAAATCAAGAAGACCGATGAGTCCCCAGTTGAGTCCGCCGACTATAATAAGCAAAAGTGCAAGTCTGTCGACCCATGTAATTGCGCTCATATCCATATTAAAAACATCTCCTTTTTTGTTTTAATCCTATTTTTACCGCAAAATTATTAAATATTCTTTAATAATATAAAAAGTGTTTTGCAACCGGCGAAATTATATGTTATTATAAAATATAATGCTTTATGATAATTTTTCCAAAAAAGGATGTAAATATGATTAAGAAACTTCTTTCAATCGTTCTTTCGGTAATTTTTGTTCTTTTGCTTGCCGTTCCTTCTTTTGCGGCAATGCCTTCTTCTGAAATCATTTCCGAAACATGGTGCGTAATGGACGCAAAAACCGGACAGCTTTTAATCGGCGGAAACGAAAACGCAAAACGCGAACCCGCTTCCATCACAAAAATCCTCACCTGCGCAATGGCGCTTGAACGCCTTGATCCGGCGGATAAATATACCTTTTCCAAAGAAGCAGCAAGTTATGACAAGGCAAGCACCCATCTTGCTTTTTCCGAAGGAGAAATCTGCACCATTGAAGATCTTCTTTACGGTGCAATGGTCGAATCCGCAAACGACTGTGCAATGGCTCTTGCGGATGCTTCCGCCGGAAGCCAGCTTGCTTTCGTCCGTCTTATGAACGAAAAACTTGCGGAACTCGGATGCACCGGTTCCCATTTTTCCAACTCCACCGGCATGCCGGAGATGAACCATTACACAACCGCAAGGGATATGGCAATCATCACAAAATATGCTCTTTCCGTTCCCGGATTCATGAAATATTTTTCCGCATGGGAATGGACCATTCCCGCAACCAACAAAAACCGCGAACGAACTTTCGGAACTCATCATGCAATGATAGTCGGAAGCCAGTATAACGCAACCCACGGATACGATTACGCAACCGGCGGAAAACTCGGTTGGACGGAAGAAGCTATGCACACCGCAGTCACAACCGCTTCCAACGGAGAAATGGATCTTATCTGCGTTGTTATGAAAAGCAAAAACAAAAACGCAAAATATAAGGATTCCCGCCTTCTTCTTGATTATTGCTTTGAAAATTTCAAAAGCGTTGAAATTCCCGTTGCCGTAAAAAAATCCGAACTCAGCGTTTTTGACGGCGAGGAACTTTACGGAAAAATGACCGTTTATCCGATGGCTTCCATAAACGTTCTTCTTACGGAAGATATGAGCGCTTCGGATATTTCCGCAAAAGCAAATATTCCGGAATCATGCCAGCTTTCCGAAGTAAGCAACGTTGCTCTTAATGTTTCCTTCGGAAAAACAAGCGGAAATATGCTTACCGGAAACTTCACTCTTTCTCCGGAATATCATATTGTAAAGGAATCTTCCGTTATTTCTTCCGAAACGGAAATCAAAACCGAGGAAGCCGCTTTCCGCTGGTGGATATTTATTGCAATCCCCTTTGGAATTCTCGGCGTTCTTGTAATCATTATCCTTATAATCCGCGCATATAATATAAGAAAATACAACCGTCTTCGCAAGCACAGACATTACAGAAGACTTGGCCACGACAGATAAAAAAACATCTTGCAAACTTCTTTTTATTATGATATATTAAATTCAATATTATAAATGCGATGACCGGGAGAAGTAACCGAAAGCGCAGGCACCAGAGATGTGAACAGATGCTGAGAGTTCACTTGCTTTGAGCACGGCGAAATGCACCCGATGAGCACGAAGCGGGAACGCCGTTTTTTTGAGCACGGCAAGTATCGTTTTGCGGAAGTCTCCGTTAAAGGACGCCGGGTTTTTCCGACCCGATGAGTTATAAACCGGAGTGGAACCGCGATAAATTCGTTTTTTACCGCCTCCGTCACAAAGAAATTTGTGGCGGAGGTTTTTTTATTGCCGAAAGGAGGCATTTCCGATGTTTTCCGGTCTTAAAAAAGATATTTATGCCGTCCGCGACAGAGACCCTGCGGCGCCTTCCGCTTTCAAGGTGCTTCTTCTCTATTCCGGACTTCACGCAATAATGTGGCACCGCCCGGCATACTGGCTTTGGAACCACGGATTTAAGTTCATCGCCCGCGCCCTTTCGCAAATCGTTCGCGGCTGCACAGGAGTTGAGATACACCCGGCGGCAAAAATCGGCCGGGGAGTTCTTATTGACCACGGAAGCGGCGTTGTGATCGGCGAAACCGCCGAAGTCGGCGACAACTGCACCATCTATCAGGGAGTCACTCTTGGCGGTACCGGCAAGGAAACCGGAAAGCGCCACCCCACCCTTATGAACAACGTTATCGTCGGCGCAGGCGCAAAAGTTCTCGGGCCTTTCACAGTCGGTGAAGGCGCAAAAATCGCCGCAAACGCCGTTGTTTTAAACGCAATTCCCGAATATTCAACCGCCGTCGGCGTTCCCGCAAGGGTTGTCCGCCAACACGGAAAGAAAGTTGTTCCTGCGGAAAAACTTGACCAGGTACACATTCCCGACCCTGTTTCCCAGGAAATCTGCAAGCTTTATATGGAAATCGACCGGCTTAAAGCGGAGCTTGCGGAAATTAAAACAGAAAGCCTTCCCGGAGGGGAAGGTGGCATTTCCGAAGGAAATGACGGATGAGGGATAAGTATGCCAAAAAATTTTGATTCAAATCCAAATCTGGGAGAAAAATCCAAGGATTTACGGAAAAATATGACACCGGAAGAAAAACATCTTTGGTATGATTTTTTAAAAACATATCCAATACAGTTCAACCGACAGAGAGTCATTGGCAATTATATTGTTGATTTTTATTGCAGAAAGGCAAATCTTGTAATTGAAATTGACGGAAAACAGCACTATATTCCTGACGGATTAAGTTATGATAAAGAGCGGACCGATTATCTTAACCGTGCCGGAATAGAGGTTGTTCGCTTTTTAAATAAAGATATAAATAACAATTTCATAAATGTTTGTTCACACATTGACACGGTTGTGAAGCGGCGATTGGGCTAATCCCTCATCCGTCCGCTTCGCGGCCACTTTCCCCTCCGGGAAGGCTATTTCAATATAAAGGAGACCCAGAAATGAAAGTTTTCAACACAATGACAAGACAAAAAGAGGAACTTGTTCCCCTTACCCCCGGCGAATTCAAAATCTATGCCTGCGGACCCACCGTTTATAACTTCATCCATATCGGCAACGCAAGACCTATCTGCGTTTTCGACGTTCTCCGCCGCTATCTTGAATTCCTCGGCAACAAGGTAACCTTTGTTCAGAACTTCACCGACGTTGACGACAAAATCATCAAACGCGCAAACGAAGAAGGAATCACCTCCGCGGAAGTTGCGGAAAAATATATCGCAGAATATAAAAAAGACGCCGAAGGTCTTGGAGTTAAACCCGCTTCCATTCACCCGAAAGCAACCGAAAATATGGAAAAAATCATCGAAATCGTCGAAAGCCTTGTTGAAAAAGGCTATGCCTATCCCCTTTCCGACGGTTCCGTTTACTTCCGTGTAAGAAAATTCGACGAATACGGAAAACTTTCCCATCAGGACGTTTCCGATCTTGAATCCGGCGCAAGAATCGAAGCAGACTCCGAAAAGGAAGATCCGCTTGATTTCTGCCTTTGGAAAGCGGCAAAACCCGGCGAACCCAGCTGGACTTCTCCCTGGGGTGAAGGCAGACCCGGTTGGCATATCGAATGCACCGCAATGATCAAAAACCATCTCGGCGAAACGATCGATATCCATTGCGGCGGACAGGACCTTATCTTCCCCCACCACGAAAACGAAATTGCCCAGGGCGAATGCTGCACCGGTCACGAATACGCAAGATACTGGATGCACAACGGTTATATCAACGTTGACAACGTAAAGATGTCCAAATCTCTCGGAAACTTCTTCACCGTCCGCGACGTTGCGGAAAAATACGGTTATGAACCCATCAAATATATGATGATCCAGGCTCATTACAGAATGCCGCTCAACTATACCCTTACCGTAATTGAATCCGCAAAAGCTTCCCTTGAAAGAATGTACACCTGCCGCGACAACCTTGATTTTGCAATTGAAAACGCTTCCGCAGAAAACCAGGGCGGCGAAGAGGAATTCCTCGCAATGCTTTCCGAAAAGAAACAGGCTTTCATCACCGCAATGGACGATGACCTCAACACCGCAGACGCTGTTGCCGTAATTTTCGACCTTGTCCGCGAAATCAACACCTTCATCACCGCTCCCCATGCAAAATCCGCTCTTGAAGCTGCCGCAGAACTTTTCGATGCTCTTACCGGCGTTCTCGGAATTCTTTATAACCGCAAAAAAGAAAGCCTTGAGGAAGAAGTTGAACAGCTTATCGCCGCAAGACAGGCCGCAAGAAAAGAACGCAACTGGGCGGAAGCAGACAGAATCCGCGACGAACTCAAAGCAATGGGAATTGTACTTGAAGATACTCCCCAGGGCGTTAAATGGAAAAAAGCATAATAAATGGAACCTGAACAGACATATATCTTCCGGACAGACACCGGAACACAGAACGAAAACCGCGCTTTGACCCTTTCCGCGCTTCAAAGAATAATCGTCGTTATTTCCGAAGAACATCTTGAAAACATCGGGCTTGACGTTCCCCATCTTATGAGGGAATACGGCGTTTCCTGGGTTTTGCTTTCCATAAGCGTGGATATAAAATCGCCCATCCGGGACGGCGAAAGACTTTCCGTAAGAACATGGCACACCGAAAAAAAGGGTGTTTATTTCCGCCGCGAAGTTGAAATATGCCATCCGGACGGAAGCGTTGCCGCCGTTGCGGCAACTTTCTCTTCGATTTTCGATATGAGGACCCGCCGCCTTTCAACCGACCCCGAAGTTCTTGAAAAGGTCGATCAGCTTGGAAACGGAAAGGAACTTCTTGACGCGGAAAGCAGGATCAGAATAAAACCGGACGATTTCCCCGTTGTTATGACACAGAAAGTCATGCCCAGCTGGATCGATTCCCTCGGACATGTCAACAACTTCCGTTACGGCGATCTTATCACCGATGCCCTTCCGGAAGAAATAAGGGCAAAACTTGGAAATCTTTCCCGCTATGAAATCGGTTTTACCGGCGAACTTCGCCTTGGCGAAAGCGTTGAGCTTCGTCTTAAGGAGGAAAACGGCGAAATTCTTGCCGCAGGAATCCGTTCCACCGACGGAAAACCCGCCTTTCTTGCAAAACTTGTGTTTTAAATTATGCAAAACAAAAAAGCACCCTTGCGGGTGCTTTTTTTGTTTTTTTATATTATTTTCCGAGGATTTTTTTGTAAAGATCCACATAGGTCTGGGCGCTGCGGTTCCAGCTGAAATCGCAGGAAAGTGCGTTGAGCACTGCTTCGTTCCAACGTCCGCTGTCGAAATAAAGTCTTTCGGCGCGGTGTACCGCATCAAGCATATCATCTGCATTATAGGTCTGGAAGGTGAATCCGTTTCCGTTGGTGCCGCCGAGATCTTTGATGGAATCTTTAAGACCGCCTGTTTCGCGGACGATCGGAATTGTTCCGTAACGGAGAGCGATCATCTGGGCAAGGCCGCAGGGTTCACTCTTGCTGGGCATAAGGAAAACGTCGGAACCTGCATAGATTCTTTTTGCAAGAGCAGGGATGAATCCGCAGACAAAACTGATTTTGCCCGGATATCTTGCCTGCATATCGCGGAAGAAACTTTCGAAAGCGGATTCACCGGAACCGAGAATTGCAAGCTGGACGCTTCCTTCAACGATTCTGTCGCAAACGGCACGGACAAGATCGAGTCCCTTATGGGAAACAAGTCTTCCGACCATTCCGATAACCATCTTTCCGGGATCGACTTCAAGTCCCAGTTCTTTCTGGAGTTCTTCCTTGCATTTTGCTTTTCCGGAAAGATCGAACTTCGAGAAAGTTGCGGGAATATCCTTATCTGCGGAAGGATCGTAACCTTCGACGTCGATTCCGTTGAGGATTCCGGAAAGTTTATAATCCTTTTCACGAAGAAGGCGGTCGAGTCCCCATGCAAACCAGGGGTCCTTTATTTCTTCGGCATAGGTGGGGCTTACGGTTGAAATTGCGTCGCAATGTTCAATACCGGTTTTCATGTAGTTGCAACGTCCGTCATATTCAACGTCGCCTTTATGATATTCCGGAATTCCGAGAACCTCTTCCGCAAAATACATATCATAGTTGCCCTGATACTGGATATTATGGATGCTGAAAACGGTTCTGATCTTAGAAAGTTTTTCGTCTGTCGAAAAATAGAATTTAAGGAAAGCGGGGATAAGGCCGGTCTGCCAATCGTGGCAATGGACAACTTCCGGATCGAAATCCATATGTCTTATTGCTTCGATAACAGCCATTGAAAAATATCCGAAACGCTCGCCGTCATCAAACTGTCCGTAAATTGCTTCGCGTTTGAAATAATATTCGTTATCGATGAAATAGAAGGTCACGCCGTTGTGAACGGTTCTGTAAAGTCCGCAATAAAGATGGCGCCAGCCAAGCCAGACTTCGAATTCATCGATTTTTTCCATTCCTTCGCGGAATTTATCCTGAATATTGGAATAAAGCGGAAGAATTACGCGGCATTCGCATCCCGCTCCGTTAAGAGCCTTCGGAAGAGCGCCGATTACATCCGCAAGTCCGCCGGAAGCAATGAAAGGTCTTGCTTCGCTTGCCGCGAAAAGTATATTCATAAAATTCCCTCCCCGGATCAAAGGACAGTGTCCTTCGGAATATAGAGCGGATATTTTTCGGAACCTGCAAGACGGGTTCCGGCGGGGATCACAACGTTTTTATCGGTGATGACCCATTCAAGTTCGCAGCCTTCGCCGACAAAGGTGTTGTGCATAAGGACGCAGCCTTTTACTTTTGCGCCTTTTTCGATTGTTGCGCCGCGGAAGAGAACGGCTTTTTCAACTTCGCCGTCGATATGACAACCGTCGGTTACAAGAGTTTCGGAAACTTTTGCATTGTCGCCGTATTTTGCGGAAACTTTATCGCGGACACGGGTATAGATCGGTCTTTCTGCCGGGAAGAGAGATTTTCTTACTTCCGGATTGAGAAGAGCGAGGCTTGAATCAAGATAGTTGCGAAGACCGGTAAGCTTGTTGCAATAACCGTCGAAAAGATATCCGCGGATGTTGAGCACGCCTTTTTTCTGCATGAGCACGCTGTTTACGAAGCTGTGCTCATTTTTGCTTGCGCATTCTGCGATGAGTTCATCAAGAAGAGGTTTCTTGATGATCGCGATATCAAGATAGATGTTCTGAACTCCGTCGAGTTCCGGGTTAAGATAGATATCGAGGAGTTTTCCGCATTCGTTGAAGAAAAGAGCAGCGGACTGTTTTTTCTCACGGAAAACTTCGGTTCTTTTATAAACAAGGGTGATATCCGCGCCGCTTTCTTCGTGCTGTCTGATAACAGGGCGAAGATCGATATTTGCGACAACGTCGCTGTCGGAAAGAACAACGGTTTTTGCGTCGCTTGCTTTTATGTATTCACGGACGCCGTAAAGAGCTTCCATTCTTCCGCGGTAAACTCCGCGTTCACCCGCATAGGGAGGAAGAATTGAAAGGCCGCCGTTTTTGCGGGACATATCCCATTCCTGTCCGTTACCGACATGGTTCATAAGGCTCTGGTAATTCTTGCTCGGAACAAGGCCGACATCATAGATTCCGGAGTTGGTCATGTTGGAAAGGGCAAAGTCGATCATACGGTATCTTCCGCCGAAAGGAATTGAACCGAGGGTTCTGTTGGCGGTAAGCTGGGGAACAAGGTCATCATGCATGTTGCATACGATTATACCGAGTACGTCTCTCATTTTGCTGCCTCCTTTCCTGCAATAGCTCCGGCTTCGATCTCTGCTTCATCGGCAACGATTGCTTCCGGACCGACAAGAGTTACTTTTCCGCCGTCAAGGCCGACTTTTGCGTCTTTTCCTACAACGGCATTTTCACCGATTATGGTTTTATAAACTTTTGCGCCGGCTTTTACTGTTGCACCGGGCATTACGATACTTTCTTTGATTTCCGCACCTTTTTCAACGGTTACGCCCGCAAAAAGAACGGAACGTTCGACTTTTCCGCCGACTGTGCAGCCTTCGGTTACCATGGAACTTTTGATTTCGGCTCCTGCTTCAACCATATGAGGCGGCATTACAGGGCTGCGGCTGTAGATTTTCCAGTTGTTGTCATAAAGGTTGAGGTCGCTTCCGTCAAGAAGGTCCATATGGGCTTCCCAGAGGGAATCGACGGTACCGACGTCTTTCCAGTAACCTTCAAAAGCATAAACAGCCATCTTTTCGCCTGCTTCAAGCATATTGGGAAGAACGTTTTTGCCGAAATCGTTTTCGGATTCCGGATCTGCTTCGTCTTCGGTGAGATATTTGCTGAGTTTGTCCGCGGAGAAAATATAGATACCCATGGAAGCAAGGTCGCTTCTGGGGTTTGCGGGTTTTTCTTCAAACTCGGTTATATAACCTTCTTCGTCGGCAATGATAACGCCGAAACGGGAAGCTTCGGAAAGCGGAACTTTAAGGGCTGCAACGGTAACTGCCGCGCCTTTTTCGATATGTTTTTCAAGCATTGCGGCATAATCCATTTTGTAAATATGGTCGCCGGAAAGAATTACAACGTATTCAGGATCGTAGCGCTCGATAAAGCGGAGGTTCTGATAGATTGCGTTTGCGGTTCCTTTATACCAGTCGCGGCCGGTGTTGCGCTGGTAAGGCGGAAGAACAAATGCGCCGCCGCCCATGCGGTCAAGGTCCCATGGCTGTCCGTTTCCGATATACTGGGAAAGTTCAAAAGGCTCGTACTGGGTAAGAATACCTACGGTATCGACACCGGAATTTACACAGTTGGAAAGCGGGAAATCGATGATTCGATATTTTCCGCCGAAGGGCACTGCCGGTTTGGCAAGGTCCTTTGTAAGGGCATAAAGTCTGCTGCCCTGACCTCCGGCCAGAAGCATTGCTAACATTTTTTTACGCAAGTATATCAACCTCCTTGGATTATTTAACGATGGAAACCTCCCCGGAGGGGAGCTTTTGAGTAAAACGAAATTCAGGGGAAATAATCCTTGATAAATCTTCGCCTATGCTTAGTTTTTATAAACACCTCATCCGTCCTTTCCTTTCGGAAATGACACCTTCTCCTCAAGGAGAAGGCTTTTTCAGGGGAGCTTTTTAAAGATCACTGCGGAAAGGGGAGCAAGATCGACCGCGGTGAAGGATCTTTCGCCTTCGCTCCAGCTTTCTCTTGTTCCGTTCGGGAACCAGCCGCTTCCGCCGAAACGGGTTTCATCGGTGGAAAGAACTTCTTCCCATTTGCTGCAATCCGGAACTTCCACATGGAATCCGCGGTATTCATTCGGGCAGAAGTTGAAAACAAAGAGAAGTTCGCTTCCGTCTTTTGCGATTCTTCTGAACGCAAGGGCGTTGCGGTCCGCTTCGTTGCAGCTTGCCCACTGGAAGCCTTCCCAGTTTTCGTCGTTTTCCCAACATTCCGGATGTTCTTTATAGAATCCGTTCAGTTCTTTTGAAAGGTTCTGAAGATTTCTGTGGCTGTCATATTCAAGAAGGAACCAATCCAGTTCTCTCTTTTCGTCCCATTCGATGAAATGGCCGAATTCCTGTCCCATAAAGAGAAGCTTTTTGCCCGGAAGACCCATCATATAAGCAAAAAGGGCGCGGAGACCGGCGAATTTCTGGTCGTAATCTCCGGGCATTTTATTGATGAGGGAGCATTTTCCGTGAACAACTTCGTCATGGGAGAACGGAAGGATGAAGTTTTCGGAGAAGGCATACATCATTCCGAAAGTAAGTTTGTTGTGGTGATGCTGGCGATAGATCGGGTCAAGGGACATATAGGAAAGGGTGTCGTTCATCCACCCCATATTCCATTTGAAGTTGAATCCAAGACCGCCGTCCGCGGCGGGACGGGAAACCATCGGGAAGGAAGTGGATTCTTCCGCAACCATCATAACGCCGGGATATTCCTTGTTGACCGCGGTGTTGATATCGCGGATCATTCCGATTGCTTCGATGTTTTCTCTTCCGCCGAACTGGTTGCGTTCCCATTCGTTATCGTTTTTTCCGTAATCGCGGTAAAGCATTGAGGAAACGGCATCGACGCGCATTCCGTCGATATGGTATTTTTCGATCCAGTACATTGCGGAGGAAGCGAGGAAACAGCGTACTTCGTTTCTTCCGAAGTCGAAAACCTTTGTTCCCCAATCTTCTCTTTCTCCCATCTGGGGGTTTTTATATTCATAACAATGTCCGCCGTCAAAATTCATAAGACCGACGGAATCTTTCGGGAAATGTGCGGGTACCCAGTCCATGATTACGCCGATTCCGTTTTTATGAAGGGTGTCGACAAAATACATGAAGTCTTCCGGAGTTCCGTAACGGCTTGTGGGTGCAAAATAACCGAGACACTGGTAACCCCAGGAACCATCGAATGGATGTTCGGTTACAGGAAGGAGTTCAACATGGGTATAATTCATTTCTTTTGCATATGCGGCAAGTTCGTCCGCGCATTTTCTGTAATTGAAGAAGTTTCCGTCGTGGTACTTCCTCCAGGAACCGATATGTACTTCATAGATATTTACCGGGGAATGGTACATATCCCATTTTGCGCGATGCTCAAGCCATTTTTTGTCCCCCCATTTATATTTCGGGGAACAGACCATTGAAGCTGTGTTGGGTCTTGTTTCGCAATGGAAAGCATAGGGGTCGGCTTTTTCGATAATTTCTCCCCAAGGAGTTTCAATTGCGAATTTATAACGGGTATAATCTTCGATTCCGTCAACGCGGCATTCCCAGACTCCGTCGCTTATTTTATGCATCGGGTCTGCGCCGGCAGACCAGAAGTTCCAGTCGCCGACTACGGAAACGGATTTTGCGTTCGGTGCCCAGGTTCTGAACATAACGCCTTTTTTGCGGCTTCCTCTGATTCTATGTGCACCGAGGAATTCGTATGCGCGGTAGTTTGTTCCCTGATGGAAAAGATATACCGGAAGTTCAAGCGGATTTTCTTTTTTTGTCATAGAGTTCTCCTTTCGTGGTGAACTTCCCCTTAAAAAAGGGGCGTATTGCTACGTACTTATACATATATCATTGTAACACCTTTATACCGCATATTGCAACGCCGAATATGTAGAAATAACGGGCCCTTTTTATGTTAAAATGACGAAACTGTTTTAATTTTTTAAAAAATATCTTTAAAAGAAAAACGTTCTGTGATATACTGATTATATATTTTTGTTTAGGAGGAATCTTGATTTGTACAGCGGAACAAATGTTGATAAATACAGCTTCAGGAACGATTATTCCGAAAGCGCACATCCCCAGATCATCAAAAAACTTCTTGATCTTGCTTACGAAACCAACACCCCTTACGGCATGGACCGCCATTCCGAAGCGGCAGCAAATAAGATCCGTGAACTTTGCGGAACCCCCGACGCGGAAGTTGCATTCACTTCCGGCGGCACCGCAACCAACGTTCTCGCAATTTCCGCTTTTCTCCGCAACACTTATGATGCGGTAATCTGTGCAGACACCGGCCATATCAATGTCCACGAAACAGGTTCCATTGAATATATGGGAAGAAAAGCCATTACCATTCCTGTCGGAGTTGACGGAAAACTTACCCCCGAAATCATTGACCCCGTTTTCAAAGGTTTTGAAAGCGAACATATGGTAATTCCGAAACTTGTTTATATTTCCCAGTCCACCGAACTCGGAACCCTTTATACCAAAGCCGAACTCACCGCACTTTCCGAATATTGCCACGCAAACGGAATGTGGCTTTTTGTTGACGGCGCAAGACTTGCTTCCGCCCTTATGGCAAAATGCAACGACGTAACTCTTAAAGACCTCGGTGCTCTTACCGACGGTTTTTATCTTGGCGGCACCAAAAACGGTCTTCTCTTCGGCGAAGCTCTTGTTCTCACCGATCCCAAAGTTTATGACCATCTCCGCTGGCTTATCAAACAGCGCGGATATATGCTTGCAAAAGGCTTTGTTGTCGGCGCAATGTTTGAGGAAGCTCTCAATTCCGGACTTTATTTCGAAATGGGCAAATATGCAAACGAATGTGCCGAACGCATTGTCGAAGCAATCAAGCAGGCAGGTTTTGATCTTTACTGCGAATTCCAGACCAACCAGATCTTCGTTCTTCTTCCGGAAGAACTCGGTCAGGAACTTTCCGATACATACGGATGCTTCATCCAGGCAAGACTTCCCGACGGAAGATGGGCAGTTCGAATCGTAACTTCCTGCGCAACAACCGAAGACGCCATTGCGGACATTTCCGCATGGTTCATCAAAAAAGTTGCAGCCGGAATCGTAAAAAATTACATCGGAAAATAATTTTTCAAAAAGCTTCCCGGAAGGGAGGCTTTTTTGTTTTTTCGGCAAAACCGCAGGGGCGGATATTATCCGCCCCTTTTTGAGTGGACAGGGTTACAATCCCTCAGTCATTTTCGGTGACACCTTCCCCTCTGGGAAGGCTGGGCGGAACGGTCAGGACCGTTCCCTACCGTAAAGCTGTGGTTTCTTAATTTTTTATTAAGTTTTCTTTAAAAATATTGCACAGATTTTTCCTCTGTGGTAACATGAAATTATAGAAGAAAAAGGAGGTTTTTACCATGTTTTGTCCCAAATGCGGAACTCAGGTTTCCGAAAACGACCATTACTGCCCCACCTGCGGCGACGTTCTCGGCGCAAGAGCAAAAGAACCGGATTTAAGCGACCGCACCGCGATTTTTGAACAGGAAGATATTGAAAGAACCCATGTTCTTGCCGCTCTTTGCTATTTCAATTTTATTTTCATCATTATCGCGCTTCTTCTTGAACCCAATTCAAAATTCCTTCGCTACCATATCAACCAGAGCATTCTGCTCACCGTTTTCGGTTTTATTTGCGGACTTGCGGCAATCGTTCCTTTCATCGGCTGGATCGCTTCTGCCGCAGGCTTGATCGCAACCGTTGTTTTCACGATTATGGGCATCGTCCGTTCTCTTAAAGGTCAGGCAAAAGACCTTCCGATCATCGGAAAATACGTTATTGTAAATTACGATTGATACATAACCGAAATGAAAGCCTCCTTTTAAGGAGGCTTTTTTGTTTTTTCGGAACGGTCAAGACCGTTCCCTACCGTAAAGCGGTTGGTTTATAATTGCAAAACCGCAGGGGCGGATATCATCCGCCCGTTTTTTGTCGGACAGGGTTTACCCCTCATCCGTCAAAACCTTCGGTTTTGCCACCTTCCCCC
>JAZQUO010000008.1:0-30402 GCA_045631325.1 Oscillospiraceae bacterium | reverse complement strand
GCTTGGTCACAACGAAGTAACCGACGAAGCAAAAGCACCGACCTGTACCGAAACCGGTCTTACCGCAGGTAAACATTGCGACCGCTGCGGCGAAGTTCTCGTAGCACAGGAAATCATTCCTGCACTTGGACATGTTGAAGTAACCGATAAAGCAAAAGCAGCAACTTGTACCGAAACCGGTCTTACCGAAGGTAAACATTGCGGCAGATGCGGCGAAGTTCTTGTAGCACAGGAAGTTGTTCCTGCTCTCGGACATGACGAAATCGCACATGCAGCAAAAGCAGCAACCTGCACCGAAATCGGTTGGGAAGCATATGTAACCTGCTCCAGATGCGATTACACCACTTATGTTGAAATCCCTGCGCTTGGTCACAACGAAGTAACCGACGAAGCAAAAGCACCGACCTGTACCGAAACCGGTCTTACCGCAGGTAAACATTGCGACCGCTGCGGCGAAGTTCTTGTAGCACAGGAAGTAATTCCTGCACTTGGACATAAAGATGACAACAACGACTATATCTGCGATCGCTGCGGAGAGGACCTTTGCACCGCGCACGTTGAAGAAATCATCCCCGGAAAAGATGCAACCTGTACCGAATCCGGACTTACCGAAGGTAAAAAATGCGCACTTTGCGGAGATATTATTGTTCCCCAGGAAGTAATTCCCGCACTTGGACATGACGAAATTGCACATGCAGCAAAAGATGCAACCTGCACCGAAATCGGTTGGGAAGCATACGTAACCTGCTCCAGATGCGATTACACCACTTATGTTGAAATTCCTGCAACCGGACACAATTGGGGTGCAGCTTCCTATACCTGGAACGGAACCGAATCCTGCACCGCAGTTCGCAAATGCCTTAATAATAATGAACATAAAGAAGAAGCTTCTGCAACAGTAACTTCCAAAGTTATTAAAGAAGCAACCTGCACCGAAAACGGAATCACCGAATATACCGCAACCTTTGATGTTTCCTGGGCAGAAACTCAGGTCAAGACCAAAGCCGACGTTGCAGCACTCGGACATGATGAAATCGCACATGCAGCAAAAGCAGCAACCTGCACCGAAATCGGTTGGGAAGCATACGTAACATGCTCCAGATGTGATTACACCACTTATGTTGAAATTCCTGCACTCGGACATGACGAAATCGCACATGCAGCAAAAGAAGCAACCTGCACCGAAATTGGTTGGGAAGCATACGTAACCTGCTCCAGATGTGATTACACCACTTATGTTGAAATCCCCGCACTCGGCCACAACGAAGTAGTTGATGCCGCAAAAGCACCGACCTGTACCGAAACCGGTTTTACTGAAGGCAAACATTGCGACCGCTGCGGCGAAGTTCTCGTGGCACAGGAAGTAATTCCCGCTCTCGGACATAAAGACGACAACAACGACTATATCTGCGATCGCTGCGGCGAAGATCTTTGCACTGAGCACGTTGAAGAAATTATCCCCGGAAAAGATGCAACCTGCACCGAAACCGGTCTCACCGAAGGTAAAAAATGCGCACTTTGCGGAGAAATCCTTGTTCCCCAGGAAGTAATTCCTGCTCTTGGACATACCGAAGAAACCATCCCCGGCAAAGATGCAACCTGCACTGAAACCGGTCTTACCGAAGGCAAGAAATGCTCCGTTTGCGGAGAAACCCTTGTTTCCCAGGAAGTAATTCCTGCACTTGGACATTCTCCCGCAGAAGCAGTTGTCGAAAACAAAGTTCCCGAAAGCTGTTCCGAAGACGGACATTACGATTCCGTTGTATATTGCGAACGCTGCGGCGAAGAACTCAGCAGAGAAACTGTTGTTGTTCCCGCAACCGGCGAACATAACTATGCAACCGAAATCGGACGCAAAGATGCTACCTGCTGTGAAGAAGGTTATGTAATCAGACAGTGCGGATGCGGCGAAACCGAAACCGAAATCCTTCCTGTAGATCCGGATGCTCATAATTATAAAATCACCGCAGAAACCGAACCCACCTGTACCGCAAAAGGAACCGCAACTTATACCTGTGAAAACGGATGCGGAAGCACCTTCACCATTGAAACCGAAGATGCACTCGGCCACACCGCAGAAGGCGAACTTTATGAAGAAGCAACCTGCGTAAGCCCCGCAAAATGCGGAAGATGCGGATGCGAATTCGGTGAAATCAACCCGGATGCTCATAAATTCCATTATGAAACCGTAAAAGAACCCAACTGCACCGAAGAAGGCGAACGCAAAATCACCTGCGAAAACGGATGCGGATATGAAGAAACCGAAGCAATTCCCGCGCTTGGACATTACTGGAGCGCATGGGAAGTTATAAAAGAAGCAACCGATTCCGAAACCGGACTTATGGAACGTCATTGCGAAAACGAAGGTTGTGACGCAAAAGAAACCCAGATCATTCCGATCACCGAACCCGATGACGTATATGACGTTGTTGTTCCCGAAGAAGATTCCGAAGATGAACACAGAGTTGCCGTAAGAAACAACATCAAAGTTCCGGAAAATCTTCCCGAAGAATATAAAGACATTTATTCCACCCCCGAAGATATCATTGCCGCTCTTAAAAAAGCAATCTTCGAGGAAAACAGAAAGTTCACCGAAGCAAACACCAAAATCGATTTTGTCGAGCTTACTCTTGAAGTCAAGACTGCTGCAGGTTGGGTAGAGGTTCATGAAGATGACTTCCCCGATGAAGGAATTGAAATTTACATTCCTTATCCCGCAGGTTATGACAGATTTGACAGCTATGAAATAGCTCACCTTAAAGATAACGGCGAAATCGAAATTCTCAGATGCAGAAAGACTGCGGACGGAATTGTTGTAAAAGTTTACGAACTTTCTCCTTTCGCAATTGCATACAAACAGAATGTATTTAGCGGCGGTTCTTCTTCTGATAATAACGAAGGAATCACCGATATCGTTCCCGGAAAGGATAACGAATCCAACCCGAACACCGGTGCACCGGTTATGAACGTTATGGCAACCGTTGCTGTTATTGGTGCGGCGCTTGTTCTTTGCAGCAAAAAACACTGATTTTTCTCAATAAAAAACGGAACAAACCTGCTTTTTTAAAAGCAGGTTTGTTCAGCATTTACCTGTTTAGTTTTTAAAAGGAACGGAGGTAAGGAAAAAATGAAAAAAATAATTGCTGTTATTCTTGCTCTCATGCTTGCGGTTACGGCTTCTGTTTTTGCTTTTGCGGCTCCCAAAGAAACCGGAACAATCAAACCGGTTTATCGCGTGAATCCGCTTTATGAGGGTCTTGTATCCTTTGAAAAACCGGATAATAAATTTGAAAACAGTATAAATGCATACGGAGTAACATATCATACCGATATTGCAGAGGTTGGCGCCGATGCACGTGAACATCTCAAAAACAGAACAGAAAGTTTTACCGTCGGTTATAAAACAAAAAACTTCAGCGGAGAACAATTCAGTCAGATTTGCAATGACATCCTTTATTATGCTTTTATGCATACAGGGGTATCTGATGAGGGCGACTATATCCAATGGCATTGGGGTTATTACGAAGCCGGCGGTTCGTATTCATACAAGAGCGGATATTATAATATAGATATTACTTTCTATTTTACTTATTATACAACCGCTGCGCAGGAACAGGCTGTTGCCGAAAAACTTGAAGACGTCTATGAAGAACTTGACCTTGAAGAAAAAAACGATTATTACAAAATCTGCGCAATCTACGATTATATCTGTGACAACGTAGTTTATGATTATGATAATCTCAATAACGAGGCTTATCCCTTGCAATTTACTGCCTATGCGGCGCTTATAAACGGAACTTCCGTTTGCCAGGGTTATGCAAACCTATTTTACAGAATGGCGCTTGATTGGGGAGTTGACGCAAGACTTATTGCCGGCGATGCGGGCGGACCACATGCCTGGAACATCGTAAAAATGGGCGATTATTATTATAACCTCGACTCCACTTGGGATGCGGGTCTTCGCCCGAACTATATGTGGTTCCTCAAATGCCCGGATACATTTGTAAATCATTACAGATATCTTGAATACGAAACTCCCGAATTCCATGCCGCATACCCCATGGGAGCGACCGACTATGTCTATAACGAAAGCGATTTCGGCGGTCCCGGTGATGATTTCGGAGGAAGCGATGTGGTTGCTTCCGGATATTGCGGAGGAGAAGGCAACGGAACAAATCTTAAATGGAGCCTTGACAAAGACGGAGTTCTCACCATTTCCGGAGAAGGCGCAATGGCGGATTACGATATGGAAGTTGCGCCTTGGTATGAGTATGCCGAAAAGGTCAAGAAACTTGTTCTCGAAGAAGGAATGACAACAATAGGAAAATGCGCTTTCGGAGGACTTGAAAATGCTTCCGGAGAATTGATTATTCCCAATACGGTTACAGAGATATATAATCACGCATTTGCTCAATGTATCGGATTTGAAGGAAACCTTATTATTCCGGATGGAGTAATTGTGATAGGAGAATATGCATTTAACGGATGCGCCGGTTTTGATGGAAATCTTTTACTTCCTGACGGTCTTGAAGAAATCGGCGAATATGCGTTTTATGAGTGTGAAAACTTTGAAGGCGGATTGGTAATACCCGACAGTGTAACAACGCTTGGAAGCTATGCTTTCAAAGGATGTGCCGGTTTTAACGGAAACCTTACTATCGGCAGCGGCCTTGAAAAGATAACAACAAAAGCTTTTGCAGAAACTGGATTTACCGGCGACCTTGTAATTCCGGATACCGTAACCGAAATTCATTCTCTCTCTTTCAATAAATGCAAAGGCTTTGATGGAAGTCTTTATATAGGAAATGGTGTAGAATATGTAGATGTAAGTTCTTTCCAGGATTGCAGTGGCTTTACAGGAGAACTCGTAATCGGAGAAAATGTCACATCTATAAGGGATGACGCATTCAGCGGATGTTCGGGTTTTACAGGTGATATAATAATTCCGGATAGCGTTGTATATATAAATTTCGGCGCATTTGAAGGCTGCACAGGTTTTAATGGAGAACTTGTTCTTGGAAAAAATGTCAAAGAAATCTCCGGACGTGCTTTCTATAATTGCACAGGACTTTCAGAAGAAGTATTTATACCAAAAAGTGTAAATAAAATGAGTACAGGAACTTTTGGCCTTTGCGGAATAGATAAGTTCTATTTTGAAGGTGATGCGCCTAAGATAGGCGGAGCAACTTTTGAAAAAGAAAAAGATACAATCTACTATAACGCAAATAACAAAACCTGGGTTCTGGAATATGGAAAATGGAAAGATTATAAAGCGGTTTCCTATATTGTAAACGGCGACCTTAACGGCGATGCCGAGCAGACTGTTGAAGACGTTTACATGATCCGCCTTGTTGTGGCAAAGCTTGCTGAACTTACTGATGAACAGAAAAACGCGGCAGATCTTGACGGCGACGGAAAAATCACCGCGATCGATGCGAACATTCTCCGCAAATATATCCTCGGAATAATCACGGAAATTCCGGTTGCTGCCGGCTGATGAAAATCTGTTTTTTAGCTAAAAATTAATAGAAAAATTTATAAAAAACGCCCAAAAATGCTTGACAGTTGGGCGTTTTTCCTTTATAATAATAAGGTAATTGTAAAGCAATTTACTTTACAAAAAACAAGGAGGTGAACACAATGCCGAAGGATATGAATATTTCGCTTCTTTTCGATTTTTACGGAGAAATCCTTACCGAAAAACAGCAGGATGTAATCGATTATTATTATAACGACGACCTTTCTCTTGCGGAAATTTCCGAACATCTCGGAATCACAAGGCAGGGTGTTCGCGATTCCATCAAAAGAGCGGAAGCAACCCTTCTTGAAATGGAAGATAAGCTCGGTCTTGCAAAACGCTTCCGCGAAATCCAACGCGGACTCGATACTATCATCACCGAAGCCCACGCAATTGAGGATGACAGCATCCGCGGAGCTACCATCCGCGACATTACCCAGCACACGATGAGAATAATCGAAGTTGCTGGACATCTTAACGATTAACGGAGAGAAAATATGGCATTTGAAGGATTATCCGATAAGCTTTCTTCGGTTTTTAAAAAACTGAGAAACAAAGGAAAGCTTACCGAAAGCGACGTAAAAGCCGCAATGAGAGAAGTCCGTCTTGCTCTTCTCGAAGCGGACGTCAACTATAAGGTTGCAAAAGATTTTGTCGCAAAGGTAAGCGAAAGAGCTGTTGGTGCGGAAGTGCTTGAAAGCCTTACTCCTGCCCAGCACGTTATTAAAATTGTTAACGAGGAACTTACCGCTTTGATGGGCGAATCCAATTCAAGGATCCAGTTCTCCACCAAAATTCCGACAATCATTATGATGGTCGGTCTCCAGGGTTCCGGTAAAACAACCCATTCGGGAAAACTTGCCCTCCATTTCAAAAAGATGGGCAGAAGACCTCTTCTTGTTGCCTGCGACGTTTACCGTCCGGCAGCAATCGATCAGCTTAAAGTTGTCGGCGGACAGATCGACGTACCCGTTTTTGAAATGGGACAGATCGAACCGCTTACAATTGCAAAAAAAGCGGTTGCCCATGCAAAGGATTACGGCAATGATATCGTAATTCTGGATACGGCGGGTCGTCTTCATGTCGATACTGAGCTTATGGATGAGCTTCAGGGACTTAAAGACGAATTCAAACCCGAAGAAATTTTGCTTGTAATCGACTCCATGACCGGTCAGGATGCGGTAAACGTTGCCGCAGCTTTTAACGAAAAGCTTGGCATCACCGGTACCATCCTCACCAAACTGGACGGCGATACCCGCGGCGGTGCGGCTCTTTCCGTAAGAGCAGTAACCGGCGCTCCCATCAAATTCATCGGTACCGGCGAAAAGCTTACTGATCTTGAAGCTTTCCATCCGGACAGAATGGCTTCCAGAATCCTTGGAATGGGCGACGTTCTTACCCTTATCGAAAGGGCGGAAGAACAGTTCGACGCAAAACAGGCCGAGGAAATGGCCAAAAAGATGGGCGAAAACAGCTTTGATCTCAACGATTTGCTCGAGCAAATGAAACAGGTCAAAAAAATGGGTTCACTCAGTTCTATAGTTTCCATGCTTCCTGGCGCTAAAACAAAGCTTACCGATGAGCAGGAAGCCGAAGGCGAAAAACAGCTCCGAAGAACCGAGGCAATCATCAATTCAATGACAAAAAAAGAGAGGGCAAAACCCTCCATCATCGACGCAAAACGCAAAAGAAGAATTGCGGCAGGTTCCGGAACCGATGTTTCCGACGTAAACCGCCTGCTTAAACAGTTCGAGCAGATGCAGAAGATGATGAAACAGCTTTCCGGAAACGGTAAACAGGGCAAAAAAATGCGCCAGATGTTAAGCCGTATGGAAAACCAGGGCGGATTCGGAAACGGAATGCCCTTTTAATTAAAGGTCTTTAGGCGATAAGCCAAATGATAAACAAGTTTTAAATTTATTTACTTATAGGAGGAAAACACAATGTCCGTTAAAATCAGACTGCGCCGCATGGGCGCTAAAAAAGCTCCCTTTTACAGAATCGTAGTAGCAGATTCCCGTTATCCCAGAGATGGCCGTTTCATCGAAGAAGTTGGCTACTATGATCCTACCAAAGAACCTTCCGTAATCAAAGTTGAAAAAGAGAAAGTTGAAAAATGGATCGCTTCCGGCGCACAGCCCACCGATACTGTTAAAGCACTTCTCAAAATCGAAGGCGTTCTCTAATGCCGGAGGTTTTCAACATGGAAGAACTGCTTGCTGTAATCGCACGCGGTCTTGTTGAGGATAAGGAAGCTGTTTCCGTAACCGTTGATGAACCGGACGAAGAAGGTACTGTTGTTTACCATCTTCATGTCGCTGCATCCGATATGGGAAGAGTTATCGGCCGCCAGGGCAAAATTGCCCGCGCAATCCGTACCCTTATGCGTACAGCCGCCAACCGTGCCGGCAAGAAAGTTGCTGTCACGATTGAATAATTTTCTGAAACAAAATTCCCTCGTCAATGAAATTTGACGGGGGAATTATGGAATTATAAGAGGTTTTATATTTATGAAAAAGCAGTTTCTTGAAGTTGGCGAAGTTGTTGCAATCCATGGACTTCGCGGTGATCTGCGCCTTTATCCCTGGTGTGATCCGGGCGATATTGAACGCAGCGCAAGAATGTATCTTGACGAAAACGGCGAGCAGGAATATAAAGTTTCCTATGCAAAGCCCCATAAAAACGTATATCTTGTAAAGCTCAGAGGAATCGATAATCCGGAAGACGCAAGAAAATTCATCGGAAAAGTTCTTTATATGAACCGCAACGATATCCCGATGAAAAAAGGCGACTATTTTATCCAGGATATAATCGGCCTTAAAGTTGTTGATGCCGAAAACGGAACGGTTTACGGCGAAGTTTCCGACGTTGCTCCGACCGGCGCAAACGATATTTACTGTGTTTCCGGCGCGGACAATAAAGAAACATGGATCCCTGCAATTCCGCAGGTCATAAGCAGAGTTGATGTCGACGGCGGAGTTCTCGAAATCACTCCGATGAAAGGACTTTTTGACGATGAGGATTGATATTGCAACCCTTTTTCCGGAAATGTGCGAAGCGGTGCTCAGCACGAGCATCATCGGAAGAGCGAGAAAAGCGGGTTTTATCGAAGTTTATTGCCATAATATCCGTGATTTTTCCGAAGATAAACATCAGAGAGTTGACGCGGCCCCTTACGGCGGCGGAAACGGGATGCTGATGCAGGCGGATCCGATTTACAGATGCTATGAGCATATCTGCGAAGAAGCGTGCTCAAAACCCTTCGTAATCTATATGTCGCCCCAGGGAGCTGTGCTCAATCAGGCTCTTGCGGTGGATTTTGCGGAAAATTATGAACATCTGCTTCTCATCTGCGGACACTATGAGGGAATTGACGAACGAATTATCGAAGAAATAGTCGATAAGGAAGTATCAATCGGCGACTATGTTCTCACAGGCGGCGAACTTGGAGCATTGGTGCTCACCGATGCGGTCGGCAGACTTTGCGACGGAGTTCTTTCCGAAGACGTCTGCTTCGAGGACGAAAGCCACTATTCCGGTCTGCTTGAATATCCTCAATATACCCGCCCGCAGGTATGGCACGGAAGGGAAGTTCCTTCTGTCCTTCTTTCCGGAAACCATAAAATGATTGCGGACTGGCGCCATGAACAGGCAGTTAAACGCACAATGGAAAAACGTCCGGATATGCTTAAAAAAGAGGAATAATCATGTTCGGAACACTGGTGAACGTTATTGCAGTGATTGCCGGAGGATCGATAGGGATCCTTCTTAAAAAAGGCATCAGAAGCGAAATAATGGAAAACGTCATGAAAGCGGAAGGAATTGCCGTTCTGATAATCGGAATGAACGGAGTTCTGACCAATATGCTTTCCGTCGGCGAAAACGGAAAAATCACCGAAAACGGAGGACTTCTGCTTCTTATAAGTCTTGCTCTCGGAACGTTTTTCGGCGAAATCATAAAACTTGATGACCGGATAAACGGAATCGGAAAAACGATTGAAAGCAAGGTTAAATCCGACGGATTTTCAAAAGGATTTGTTTCCGCCTTTGTGATTTTCTGCGTCGGTTCGATGAGCATAATAGGTTCCGTAAACGACGGACTTTCCGGCGATACGGAAGTTCTTTTTGTAAAAAGCGCACTTGATTTTATAACTGCAGCGGTTCTTGCATCAACGATGGGGATCGGAGTTGTTTTTGCCTGCGTTCCGCTTTTTGCTTATCAGGGCGGAATTTCGCTTTTTGTTTCGCAGATAAAACCGCTTATCGAAAGCTGTCCGGAAATGCTTACGCAGTTTTCAATGGTCGGTTACGCAATAATTATGTGCATAGGTTTTAATTTTATTGCGGGAACAAAAATTAAAACTGCGAATCTTCTTCCTGCAATGCTTGTCCCAGTGCTGTACAACCTGTTCAAGACGGTTGAAAACTTATGGTAATTTTATACAAATGAGCTGAATTATTTTAACGCAGTTTGGAAATTTTATAGAAAATTACCTAATTTGTTGAATTAAACAAATCAAACTGTTATAATGAAAACACAATAAAAGTTGTTATTGAGGAGATTTGTAATATGTATTCTAACGCTGTTAAAGTTCAGAATCAGGTTGGCCTTCATGCCCGCCCCGCAACTTTCTTTATTCAGAAATCCAATGAATTCAAATCCTCTATCTGGGTTGAAAAAGACGAAAGAAGAGTTAACGCAAAAAGCCTTCTTGGCGTTCTTTCCCTTGGAATCGTAGGCGGAACCGAAATCACCATCATCGCCGACGGTATCGATGAAGAAGAAGCAGTAAACTCTCTTGTAAAACTTGTTGAATCCGGTTTTGCAGATTAATTTTTAAAAAACTGAATTTTTTTGCGCCGCAGATAGTGATATTTGCGGCGTTTTTTGTTACAATAGAGAAAACAAAAAAGGGGGCCGGAAAATTGGATAACCCGAGATTGCCTTATCTGCATGAAAAAACGCTCAGTCTTCCTATGGAACCCGGCGTCTATATAATGCATGACAAAACCGGAAAGGTAATTTACGTCGGAAAAGCAAAAAAACTCAAAAACAGAGTGACGAGCTATTTCCGCAACGTTGAAAAACATCTTCCGAAAGTCTATAAAATGGTGGAACATGTCCACGATTTTGAATATATCGTTACCGACAGCGAATTTGAAGCGCTTATCCTCGAATGCAGCCTTATAAAGCAGTATTCCCCGAAATATAACATTTTACTCAAGGACGACAAAGGCTACAGCTATGTCCGGATTTCTCCCGGGCCTTACAGCCGACTTTCCGGCGTTTTACAAAAAAATGACGACGGCGCAGAATATCTCGGGCCATATATCAGTTCCTATGTTGTCCGCCAGACCGTTGCTGAAGCGAACAAGGCTTTTTTGCTTCCGACCTGCAACCGGAAATTTCCTCAGGAATTCGGAAAAGCAAGACCCTGTCTCAATTATTACATCAAGAACTGCATGGGAGTTTGCCGGGGAAAAATTTCCGAAGAGGAATACAACGAAACGCTTAACGAGGCGATCGATTTTATAAAAGGCGGAAGCACCGCTTCGGTCGAAAAGCTTACCGAAAGAATGTTCGAAGCTGCGGAAGCGGAGGATTTTGAAAGAGCGGCGGTTCTCCGTGACAGAATAAAAGCCATCGAAGGCATTGCAAGCCGCCAGAAAGTTGTTTTCTCGAAGGTCAGGGAACAGGACGTTATTGCAATCGCCGAAAGCGGCGAAAGCTGCTGTGCGGTCGTTCTGAGCTTCCGGGGCGGAAGACTTGTTGACAAGGATGAATATATACTTAAAGATTTCGGAACGGAACCGGAATTTGTAACGGAATTCCTCCAGAGTTTTTATTCGGAAAAAACCGATATTCCTAAGGAAATTGCTCTTCATGAAAAATGTGAGGAAGCGGAACTTCTGGAACGCTGGCTTTCCGAAAAAGCGGGAAGAAAAGTGAATATATCCGTTCCGCAGAAAGGCGAACGCAAACAGGTCACCGATATGGCTTACAACAACGCCGCGGAGCGCCTTTCTCACGAAAAATCAAGGACAAGCAGGGAAGTTGCGGTTCTTGATGAGCTGGGAAGGATTCTTGGAATGGAAAAAGCCCCGGAAATAATCGAAGCTTACGATATTTCAAACTTCGGTTCAGAAACGGTTGTCGGCGGAATGGTTGTTTTTGAAAACGCGCGACCGAAAAAAAGCGATTATAAAAAGTTCTCGATAAAAACTGTTGTCGGAACGGACGACTATGCCTGTATGTGCGAAATGCTTGAACGCCGTTTCAACCATTATTTTGAAGAGCGGGGGAGCGGGTCTTCCTTCGGAAGAATGCCCGACCTTATCCTCCTCGACGGCGGCAAAGGCCATGTTGCGGCAGTGCAGGAACTTTTTGACAGAATGGGTGTGACTGTACCGCTTTTTGGCATGGTGAAAGACGACCGACACAGAACAAGGGCTATAGCAAGAAACGGCGGGGAAATTGCAATTTCTCCGGTAAAATCCGTTTTTAACTTTGTAACAGCCGTTCAGGACGAAGTCCACCGTTTTACCATAGGTTACAGCCGCAAAAAGCACGCCAAAACCAATTTTGAAATGGTGATCACAAAAGCGGAAGGGGTCGGCCCGAAACGCGCTGCGGCCCTTCTTAAACATTTCAAAACGATGAAGGCGATAAAAGCCGCGACTGCGGAAGAACTTGCAAAGGCTCCGGGAATGACGGTTTCTGCGGCGGAATCCCTTCGCAAATTCCTCGACAGCGAAGAATAACATTGACTTTTTTATTAAAAAATAGGATAATAGAACTATCTCAAACGGAGGTATTTTTATGAGAGTTATTACCGGAACTGCAAAGGGAAAACGCCTTGTTACTCCGGAGGGAAGGGACGTTACCCGCCCCACCGGCGAAAAAGTAAAAGAAGGTATTTTTTCTTCAATTCAGTTTTTTATAGAGGGAGCGGATGTTCTTGATTTGTTCGCGGGAAGCGGACAGCTTGGAATCGAAGCTCTTTCAAGAGGCGCAAAATCCTGCGTTTTTGTTGACAGCGCAAAAGTTGCACAGAAATGCATTGCCGAAAATATTAAAAATTGCGGTTTTGAAGATGTTTCAAAATTAAAGACCGGCGACGCACTTATGTATCTTTCAAGCGCTTTTGAAAGATTTGATATTGCGTTTCTCGATCCGCCCTATGCGGCCGAACAGCTTCCCGTTGTTCTTCCTGCGCTTTCAAAAGTGATGCGCGAAGGCGGAATCGTTCTTTGTGAAACCGCAAAAAATATTGACCTTCCGGAAGAAGCCGGAAAACTTGTTAAAGCAAAGGAATACCGCTATGGAAGCACGAAGGTGCTTATGTATAAACGCGGCGAGGACTGATTTTATGAAAAAAGCAGTTTGCCCCGGAAGTTTTGACCCGATTACAAACGGTCACGTTGATATCATCAGAAGAGCGGCGGAGCTTTTTGATGAAGTCACCGTTCTTGTTGTGACGAATCCGGATAAAAAATGCGTTTTCTCCCCGGATGAACGCTGTGAACTTATCGCGAAGGCGGTCGAGGGAATCGAAGGAATAAAGGTCGATTCTTTCAGCGGACTTCTTGCGGATTACGTCAAAAAGAACAAAATAAGCGCAATTGTCAAAGGAATCCGTTCTTCTTCGGATTTTGAATATGAATTCCAAATGGCGCTTGCAAACAGAAGCCTTGCACCGGACGCGGAAACGGTTTTTATAACGGCCGATCCGAGCAATATGTACGTAAGTTCAAGCCTTATCCGGCAGATTGCCGGATTCGGCGGAGATGTTTCGGATTTTGTTCCGAAGAACATAGTTTCTGAAATTGAAAAAAGACTTAAATAATGGGAGGATATAAAATTATGCCTATTGAAGAAATTCTTGATCAGCTTGATGAACTTATTGACCGTTCCTGGTCCCTTCCGCTTACCGGCGGACGCTGTGTTGTTGATGCAGACAAAGTCCGCGAACTTCTCGATGATGTTCGCCTTAATCTTCCCACCGAAATAAGACAGGCACAGTCCATTGTTGCAGACCGTACCGCCATTGTTGAGGAAGCAAAAAAAGAAGCCGAAGCAATTATTGCAAGAGCGGAAAAACGCGCTGCAGCACTTGTTGAGGAACAGGAAATCGTTCGCCAGAGCAAAAACAAAGCTGCTGAAATCACCCAGCAGGCACAGCAGCAGAGCCGCGAAATGCGCCAGTCCGCAAAAGAATTCGTTGACGGAATTCTCAAGAACACCGAAGAGACCCTTGCTGCTTCCCTTACCGAAGTAAGAGGCACAAGAAACGCTTTTAACCAGCAGCAGAAAGCTGCTCAGGCAGCAATGCAGCCCGCACAGAAATAAGAAAAAACAAGGCGGATTTTTCCGCCTTATTTTTTTGTTTCTGATTCCCCACTTTTCCGCCAAAACAGGCGAAAATCAGCCGGAAACAGGGAAATTTCACCATAAAAAAGCCCGTTTTTTAAAAACGGGCTTTTTTCTCGCCACATTTTTCCATTTTGCATCAAAAAGCTTGTTTTTTCGCATAATTAAGCCAAAAATTTAATTTGTTAATTTTTCAAAATACTATTGATTTTTCTGTAATTTGATGTATAATATAATAAAAGTGGTGAAGTGTGGTGAGAAGTGGCTATTTATCCCTGGTTTCACTTAAAAAAGGAAGGAGGAAAGACAATGTTCACCGGTGAATTTTTTCATAGTTTCGATGAAAAAGGACGCGTTAATTTCCCGGCAAAACTTCGCGAAGAACTGGGCGAACAGTTCGTTGTGACAAAAGGACTCGACGGTTGTCTTTCCGTATATTCCATGGAAAAATGGGAACGCATGAGCGAAATTGTCGATAAACTTCCCCAGGCAAAAGCCCGCAACCTCAAGCGTTTTATGTTTTCTTCCGCAACTATTGTAAACCCCGACAAACAGGGAAGAGTTCTTGTTACACAGACTCTTCGGGTTTACGCAAACATTGTAAAAGACGTTGCTGTGATCGGTGCTTCCGACCATGTGGAAATCTGGGACAGAGAAGCCTGGGCACAGATTAACGCACAGATGGATTCCGACGAAATCGCCGAAGCGATGGACGAACTTGGCTTCTGAGGTGGGAAATATGAGCGAACTTGAATTTAAACATATTTCCGTAATGCTCAATGAATGCATTGAACAGCTCAACATTAGGCCGGACGGAATTTATATCGACGGAACTGCCGGCGGCGCCGGACATTCTTCCGAAATTGCAAAACGCCTTACAACCGGAAAACTTATCGCGCTGGATAAGGACCCGGATGCAATAAAAACCGCAAGCGAACGACTTGCAAAATACCCTTGCGCCGAGGTCATTCGTTCCGATTTTGCCGAGATTCCCGCAGTTCTCGACAGACTTGGAATTGACAAAGCAGATGGAGTCCTGCTGGACCTCGGCGTAAGCTCCCACCAGCTTGATGCGGCGGAAAGAGGTTTCAGCTACCATAACGAAGCTCCTCTTGATATGCGCATGAGCCAGGAAGGAACTTCCGCTTATGATATCGTAAACACCTTCAGCGGCGCCCAGCTTGCGAAGATACTTTATGATTACGGTGAAGAAAAATTCACCCCGAGAATCGTGAATGCGATTCTTGACGCAAGAGCGGTTAAACCCATTGAAACGACCACCGAACTTGCCGATATTGTTAAAAACGCTTATCCTGCCGCGGCAAGAAGAGGAAGCAACGGACATCCTGCCCGCCAGACTTTCCAGGCCATAAGAATCGCAACAAACGGCGAACTTGACAGACTTGCGGAAGCGCTTGACAGAGTTTTTGACAGACTTGCTCCCGGCGGAAGATTCGCAATCATCACTTTCCATTCTCTTGAAGACAGAATGGTAAAAAGAGCCTTTGCGGAATATACCAAAGGCTGTACCTGCCCTCCGGAATTTCCGGTTTGTGTTTGCGGAAAAACTCCCCGGGGCAAACTTACAACAAGAAAACCAATCGAAGCCTCGAAAGAGGAACTTGAATATAACCACAGAAGCCGAAGCGCAAAGCTTCGGGTTATCGAAAAACTTTGATTATCTGATGAAAGGGGAAAAAGTCCTTGACTGAAGTTGCGTATAACCTTGAAACCTTTATACCGAAAACCGCGGAACAGCATGATACCGAACTTAAAACCCGTTCTCTCAGAATAATCAAAAACCACCGCAAAGCAAAAGTTATTGCTCCTATCAAAGTTATCCTTGCAAGCGCACTTGCAATTGCGGTTTCCGTAATTATGATTTACAGCCAGGTCGTTCTTACCGAACTCACAAGCGAAGTAAGCTTTTATGAAAACCAGCTTACCGAACTCAATACCGAATATGTAAGACTTCAGGGCGAACTTGAGGCAACAACTTCCATCAAAACCCTTGAGGAAGCTGCTGAAACAAAACTCGGCCTTGCAAAAATCGATTCAAGCCAGGTCGAATATGTAAGCCTTACCGGTGCGGACGAAATTTCCGTTGCAAGAACCGGCGGAAAATATCTTATTAAAGAATATTGGGACAACTTTGTGGATTTTCTTGCGGAATATATTCCGTTCTGAAATAATATCATAAATATGTAGCGCCGCTGCGTTTTATTGCCAGGCGGCGCTGTCTTCATAATTGGGGATATGCCCGAAAATTGGAAAAACTTGGTGAAAGGAGAAAAATGTGAGCAAAAATGAGTAAATCACCAAGCGCAATTATCAAAATCAGAATAATCACAGCCTGTTCAATTGCCCTTCTGGGTTTTGCTTTTCTTATTGGAAGACTGTTCTATATCCAGGTTATCGAGGCAGAGGAATACCAGCGCCAGGCGGCGGAAACCCAGCTTGAAGTAACCGAAATCGCCGCAAACCGCGGTGCGATTTACGACGCAAACGGCAACAAACTTGCAATGAGCACAACAGCCTGGACTATCTGCGTTGCGCCGAACAACATCAAAAACGATACCCAGAAGGAACTTATAATTTCCGAACTTTCCGGAATTCTCGGCGTAAGCGAAAGCTACCTCCGTGAAAAATGCGAAAGAGATACCCTCTATGCCGCGGTAAAAGCAAGAGTTGATAAGGCAACCGTTGAGGAAGTAACGACTTTTGCAAGCAACAACGGCGTTTCAAGATGTATTTTCGTTGAAGAAGACGTTTCAAGAAAATATCCTTACGAAAACTTTGCAGCTTCCGTAATCGGTTTTGTAAACTCCGACTACGTCGGTTCCTACGGACTTGAATCCTATTATGACGATATTCTTCGCGGAACCCCCGGAAAACTTATTTCCGCCCAGGACTCCTGGGGACAGAAGATGCCTTTCGAATATGACGAACTTTATTCTTCCGAAGACGGAAACAGCATTGTAACAACCATTGATGAAGGCATCCAGTATTTTGTTGAAAAACACCTTGAACTTGCGGTTAAAGAACACGACGTTCAAAAACGCGCCGCCTGCATAGCAATGGACCCCAACACGGGAAAGATCCTTGCAATGGCAACAAAAGGCGACTTTGACCCCAACAGCTATACGGCTCTTCCGGATTCCGTAAAGGAAGAAATTCAGAAACTTCCGGAGGACGAACAGGGAAACGCAACACTTCAGGCACAGTATGATATGTGGCGTAACAAAGCCATTTCTGACCCTTATGAACCGGGTTCGGTATTTAAAATCATAACTCTTGCCGCCGCCCTTGACAGCAACACAACAACCCTTGGAGAACATTTTTCCTGCATCGGTTATGCAAACGTTGCCGACAGAAAAATTTCCTGCTGGAAAACTTACGGCCATGGCGACCAGACCCTTGCGGATGCTGTTCAGAACTCCTGCAACCCCGCTTTTATCCAGATCGGTCTTAATATGGGAATTTCCAACTTCCAGAATTATTTCGAAGCTTTCGGCCTTACCGAAAAGACAAACATTGACCTTCCCGGTGAAGCGGCAAGTATTTACCATACCAAAATGACCGAAATGAACCTTGCTTCAAGCTCTTTCGGCCAGACCTTCAAAGTAACACCCATCCAGCTTATAACTGCAGTTTGCGCGGCGGTAAACGGCGGATATCTTTATGAACCCTATATCGTCCAGAAAGTTATTTCCGCGGACGAAAGCATTGTTGAAGAATATGAACCGACCCTTATCCGCCAGGTTATTTCCGAACAGACTTCCGAAACAGTCCGCGAAATTCTCGAAACCGTTGTAAGCGACGGTTCCGGCAGAACGGCAGCTGTTCCGGGTTATAAAATCGGCGGCAAAACCGGTACTTCCGAAAAACTTGACCAGCTCAGCCAGGAAGGTAAAGTTGAGGCATATGTTTCCTCCTTCCTTGCGGTTGCGCCGGCTTATGACCCCCAGATTGTAATTCTTCTTCTTCTTGATGAAGCGCAGATGGAAAACCCCTTCGGTTCCGTTGTTGCGGCGCCGGTTGTCGGTGCTATGCTCGGCGATATTCTTCCTTATATGGGAATTGAACCGAACTACACCGAAGCGGAACTTGCGGAAATGACCGGAAAAGTAAAAGACGTGACCGGCCAGCTTGTTCACGATGCAATGACAGTTCTCCGTCTCCAGGGTTATTCCGTAACAATAGTCGGAGAAGGCCCGACCGTTGTGGCCCAATCTCCCGAAGCAAAATCCGTTCTTGCACCCGGCGGAACGATAACTCTTTATACTGACGAAAGCCTTATCCCGAAAGAAATCGAAGTTCCGGATGTTACCGGTATGAGCGTTACAGAAGTCAACAACGCAATTATCGGAGCGGGACTTAAACTTAAACTTATAGGCGTTTCCGAATCCGCATCCAACCAGGTTGCATACAGCCAGACTCCCGCGGCGGGAGAAAAAGTTATGCCCGGAACCATAATCGAGGTAACCTTTACAGTTGCTTCCGAAGAAGACGGGGAAGGGGAAGGCTGATTCCAATTTCATTGATCCAATCGGAGGTGATCTCTTGCTTTTATCCGAACTTTTAAAGGACGTTGAATATACCGGAAAAATCGAAGATGTTGAAATAAAAGACGTTACCGGAGATTCCAGAAGAGTTGAAGCCGGTTCTGTTTTCGTCTGTATAAAAGGCGGAAACATCGACGGCCACGAATATGCCGCCGCCGCAAAGCGTAACGGAGCTTCTTGGATCGTTGCGGAAAGAGATACCGGAATTCCCGAACAGATAATTGTTCCGAACAGCCGCGCCGCATATTCAAGAATGTGCGCAAACCTTAACGGAAACCCGGCGGATAAGATGAAACTCATCGGTGTTACCGGAACAAACGGAAAAACAACAATAACCTATCTTATAAAACATATCCTTGAATCCGCAGGAAAAAAGGTCGGACTTATCGGAACGATCCAGAACCTTATCGGCGATATCTCCCTTCCGGCGAAATATACAACTCCGGATGCGGCGGAACTCCATGTCATTTTTTCAAGAATGGCCAACGCCGGATGCGAATACGTTGTTATGGAAGTTTCATCCCAGGCGCTTGACCAGAAACGTGTTGAAGGATGTCATTTTGAAACAGCGGTTTTCACAAATCTTACACAGGATCATCTTGATTACCACGGAACGATGGAAAACTATTTCGACGCAAAAAAGGAACTTTTCAGGAATTGCGAAAAAGCGGTTGTCTGTATCGACGATGAATACGGAAAACGCCTTTGTTCTGAACTTTCCGTTCCGGTTTCCACCGTTTCAATCGGGGATATTTCCGCGGATTATACCGCACACGATGTAAAAAACTATTCCGACGGCTGTAAATTTGCAATGGTGGGAACGGGCAATATCGGAAGAGTTAACTTCTCAATGCCCGGAAAGTTTTCCGCTTCAAACGCAATGCTTGCGGCAGCGGCCGCAATGAACTGCGGACTTTCTTTTGAAGAAGCTGTTGAAGGACTTAACACCTGCCCCGGAGTGAAGGGCAGGGTCGAAGTAATTCATAAAGGCGATTTTACGGTGATACGCGATTTTGCCCATGGCCCGGATGCTCTTGAAAAAGTCCTTGATTCCATAAAAGAATGCGCGGAGGGAAGAATAATCACCCTCTTCGGTTGTGCGGGAAACCGCGACAAAACAAAACGTCCGAAAATGGTGAATGCCGTTGCGGCAAAATCCGATTTCATGATTTTAACAAGCGACAACCCACGCCATGAAGCGGTTGAGGAAATTGCAAAGGATACTCTTCCGGCGATGGAAGAATGCGGTGCTCCTTATTATTACGAGCCGGACCGCTATAAAGCAATAAAATGGGCGCTTGAACATTGCGAAAAAGGCGACGTCCTTCTCCTTGCGGGAAAAGGACACGAGGATTATCAGGTGCTTGATTTCGGAACGGTTTATTTTGACGAAAAAGTAATTGTAAAAAACTTTATTGAAGAACTCAGAAAATAAAAAACGGAAAGGGGAATATGTTTTGCTTCCGTTAAAACTTAAAGAAATTGCAAAGGCAATCGGCGCAAAAACAAATTCGGAAATTCCGGATATTGAAATAACCAATATCTGTACCGATTCAAGGGACGTTCGCCCGGGAAGCATTTTTGTTGCCCTTTGCGGCGAAAAATTTGACGGCCATGCCTTTGTGAAAACGGCAATGGAAAACGGTGCTCTTTGGGCGGTTGTTCAGAAAGAAGGAGATTACGGAACCGATAACCTCCTTTTCGTAAATACCACCCGCCAGGCTTTTCTTGATATTGCCGGTCTTTACCGCAGCAAATTCAGCCCGAAAGTCCTTGCGGTAACCGGTTCCGTCGGAAAAACCACAACAAGGGAAATGATTGCCGCCGTTATAAAAAGCAGGTATAAGACCCTTAAAACCGAAAATAATCTTAATAATGAAGTCGGCGTTCCGAAAACGATTCTTGAACTTGACGAAACAATCGAAGCGATGGTTCTTGAATTCGGAATGGTGAATCTCGGCGAGATCCGCGAACTCACCGTTCCGGCAAAACCGGATATTGCGGTCATAACTTCGATCGGAACCTGCCATATTGAAAATCTCGGTTCAAGAGAAAATATCAAAAAAGCAAAATTTGAAATTGTCGAAGGTCTTAAAAAAGGCGGAACGCTTCTCCTCAACAAAGACAACGACATGATGAAAGATATTTCTCTTCCGGATTACAAAGTTGTATACTATGCTGTCGAAGATTCTTCGGCAGATATTACCGCAAAGGATATCAATGAGCACGACGGCGAAACCGATTTCACAATCGTTTCCGAAAGCGGAGAATACCGTGCTCATATCCCTGCAATAGGAGTTCATAACGTGCTCAACGCCCTTGCGGGTTTCGGCGCAGGCGTTGCCGCGGGAATTGAACCGGAACAATGCGCTCTTGCTCTTGCAAACTTCAAAAATACCGGAATGCGCCAGAAAATGCGTATTTTCCGCGGAATTTCCGTTGTTGAGGATTGCTATAACGCAAACCCGGATTCCATGAAAGCGGCTCTTAACACTCTCGGTGCTCAGAAACTTCCGGAAGGCGTAAGAAAAATCGCCGTGCTCGGAGATATGCTTGAACTCGGAACAGTTGCGGAAAGTTCCCATTACGAAATCGGAAAAATTGCCGCAGAAAAAGCGGATATTCTTCTTTGCTTCGGCGAACTTTCAAAACTTATCGTTTCCGGAGCAAAGGAAAACGGAATGGAAAACGCTTTCCATTTTGAAAATAAAGACGAACTTTCCGGATATCTCCGCAAAACTGCAAAATCCGGCGATATGATCTGGCTTAAAGCAAGCCGAGGAATGAAATTTGAAGACATCTCGGAAGCATTTTTCGAAGAAGCATAAAAACGGAGGAATTTTAATATGCAGATTGCAATAATTGCATTTGTGGCTTTTGTAATAGCGGCTCTTTCGGGCCATTGGCTTATTCCTGTTCTCAAAAAGCTGAATTTTGGCCAAAGCATTCTTGAAATCGGACCTAACTGGCATAAAAGCAAGGAAGGCACCCCGGCAATGGGCGGAATCATGTTCATAATCGGAATTCTTGCGGCAAGCTGCCTTGCGTTCTTTTTCCTTGCGGATGCTCCCGCAACCGATAAAATCAGATACGGAAGCGGCCTTGTAATGGCTCTCGGTTACGGACTTTTGGGTTTCATTGACGACTATACCAAAATTTCGCGCAAACAGAACGAAGGCCTTACCGCAAAACAAAAACTCATCGGCCAGGTTCTTCTTGCAATTATGTTCCTTGTGGGACTCCATATTTCCGGAACCCTTTCCACAACTCTTATAATCCCGTTTATCGGACAGCTTGACGTTGGATTCCTTTATTATCCTCTTGCTGTTTTCATCATTGTCGGCGCTTCCAATGCGGTAAACCTCACCGACGGAATCGACGGACTCTGTTCCTCCGTAACTTTTGTCTGCGCCTGCGGATTCATCGTTATGGCGGCCATTCTTAAAAACACCGCAATGGGATTCATGGCGGCCGCTCTTGCAGGCGGATGCGCGGGATATTTCATCTGGAACTGTCATCCCGCAAGAGTTTTCATGGGCGATACCGGTTCGCTTTTCCTTGGCGGAATGGTCTGCGCACTTGCGTTCGGCCTTAACATTCCCCTTATTCTCGTCTTTGCGGGAATTATCTATGTAATCGAAACTCTTTCCGATATTATCCAGATCGGAAGCTATAAGCTCCGCAAAAAACGCGTTTTCAAAATGGCACCTATCCACCATCATTTTGAAATGAGCGGTTGGAGCGAATGGAAAATTGTTATTGTATTTTGTCTTGTGGGTGCAATCGGCGCGGCAATTTCTATTCTTGCGGTAACAATGATCTGATTTTTAAAATCCAAGCATTAAGAAAGGCAGAAAATGAAAGCTATCACAATCAATCTCAACAGCTTCATACCGGCGGCGGTGGCAAACGAACCTATTATCGAGCCGAAACATAAACGGGGCAAAATTGACGCGACCTTCCTGGTTCTCGTCCTTGTTTTGCTGACCGTTGGCCTTGTAATGCTTTTTTCCGCAAGCCATGCCTTTGCATTTTATAACGAAGGCAACAGTTTTTATTATATTGAACGCCAGCTTTTCTTTGCGGTTGTCGGCGTTGTTGCAATGATTTTTGCTTCCCAGATAAACCATAAGTTCATTCAGAAATGGGCTATAATTCTTTATGGCCTGGCGTTTGGACTTCTCCTTTTTGCGGATTTGTTCATGCGTGACCAATATGGTTTCGCACGCTGGATTTATATCGGAAGCTTTTCGTTCCAGCCTTCGGAAATTGCAAAATTTGCGATAATTGTTCTTTTTGCACATCTTGCCGCAACAAATGCTGCAAAAATGCAAAGTTTCAGATACGGGGTTCTTCCTTTCGGTGTTGCTTTGGGAATAATTGCTGTTCTTGTTATTTTAAGCCGCCATCTTTCCGGTACGATTATTGTCGGTGCACTCGGAATTGCGATGATGTGGTTCGGCGGAACAAGGTTTCGTTATTTTGCGGTTCTGATAGGAATAGGCGCTGCGTTTGTTGCGCTGATTATCTTTTTTCCGCAGTTCATGGCATATACGGGTGACCGAGTTCAGGTATGGCGTGACCCTTATTCCTATTATCACGAAGGCGGATTCCAGACTATTCAGGCTCTTATCGCAATAGGTTCCGGCGGAATCTGGGGCGCAGGTCTCGGAAACTCCCGTCAGAAATATCTTTATATTCCCGAACCGCAGAACGACTTTATTTTCCCTGTTGTATGCGAAGAACTGGGTTTCATCGGTGCTTCGATAATCGTAATTCTTTTTGCGCTTCTTGTTGCAAGGGGATATATGATCGCAATGCGCTGTCCGGATAAATTCGGCGCGCTTCTTGCCGCGGGATGTATCACACATATCGGACTTCAGGTGGTCCTTAATATTGCCGTTGTTACAAACACAATACCGAACACAGGAATTTCGCTTCCGTTCTTTTCATACGGCGGAACAGCGCTTCTGATGACTCTCGGTGAAATGGGAATTGTGCTTGCGGTTTCAAAAAAATCTTCCATCCCCAAAAACTGAACGGAGGGAAAAAATGAAAATACTTTTTGCCTGCGGAGGAACAGCAGGACATATAAATCCGGCAATTGCCGTTGCAAATTATATGAAAGAAAATGACCCGGAAACGGAAATCCTTTTTGCGGGAAATCCAAGCGGAATGGAATCAAGAATCGTTCCCAATGCCGGTTATGATTTTGCGCCGATAAAAGTTCTCGGAATCCAGCGCAGAATCACCCTTCACAATATCAAAAACAATATCAAGGCCCTTTGGTATCTTGCCGGAAGCAGCGGAAGAGCAAAGGAAATTATAAGCGGTTTCAAACCGGATATCGTAATCGGAACAGGCGGTTATGTAAGCGGACCTGTTGTAAGAAAAGCCGCTCTTATGGGTTATAAAACCATTGCGATGGAAAGCAACGCTTTCCCCGGAATGACCACAAAACTTCTTGCGAAATACGTTGATAAAATTCTTCTTGACGTTGAGGAAAGCAAAAAATTCCTTCCGGAAGGAAAGGAATATGTCGTTACCGGAAACCCGGTCCGCCAGGAAATTTTTACCGAAGACAGGGAATCCGCAAGGGAATTTTACGGAATCGGCGACAGGATCTGTATTCTTTCCTTCGGCGGAAGTCTTGGTGCTCAAAGGCTTAACGAAGCGGTTTCCGACCTTATGGCGTGGCATCTTTCCGAAAAGGATTTTGTACATATCCACGGTTCTGGTTCATATTACGGACCTTCCTATTATTACGACATGCTCAAAGAAAAAGGCATTGATGCTCATGAGCACAGGAACCTTATTATCAGAGAATACATAAACGATATGCCCCGCTGCCTTGCTGCCGCGGATATCGTTATTTGCCGCTGCGGAGCAATGACTCTTGCGGAACTTAAAGCAGCAGGAAGAGCATCCGTGCTCATTCCTTCTCCTAACGTTGCGGAAAACCACCAGTATCACAACGCAATGGTGCTTGCAAACCACGAAGCGGGCGTTGTTATCGAAGAAAAAGATCTTACCGGCGAACTTCTTGCAAAAACAGTCAAAGAACTCACCGAAAACCCGGAAAAACTCAAAAAACTTTCCGAAAACGCAAAATCTCTTGCGATAACCGACGCAAACGAACGAATCAGAAAAGAAATAATATCCCTTTACGAAAGATAAAAGCCGAAAATGAAGTTCAGAATCAGAAAAACGGAAAAAAAGCAAACCGAAGAAAGGTTTGTGGATAATGCTAAAAGAAAACAGCGCCGTGCTCGCAAACGCCGCACAGTGACGCCGTTTTTAATTGTCGTGTCCGTTTTTATTTTTGCGGCTGCCGTATATCTTTGCCTTACGATGCTTTTCAACGTTGACCGCATTATAATCGAAGGAAACACGATTTATAACGAAAGAGACCTTATCGAAACTTCCGGAATCGAAAAAGGTGAAAACCTTTTTGAGGTAGATATTTCCTATGCTGAAAACAAGCTCTATTCAGTTTACAGCTATGTGGAGGAAGTTGAAGTAAAACGCAGTTTCCCGAACGCGGTTACAATAAAAATCGTCGAGGCAATTCCTTTTTCGGTAATTGAGGAAGCGGACGGATATACTCTTGTAAGCGCCGGCGGAAAAGTTCTTGAAAGAGGAATTGAGGAAGTTCCGGAAGATATGCTTTCGGTCCGCGGACTCAGCACAGTCACGAATTCCGAAGACAACGCAAAACGGATGGAACTTATGAAAAAAATAGTGAATATAATGCGCGGTCTTGGGATGGAAGGATATAATTTTCTTGACCTTACCGATACTCTTGAAATCACGATGATTTATGACAACAGAGTAAAGCTTGTTATCGGAAATGAACTTGAGCTTGAATATAAGCTTCAGTTTGCGGATAACGTAATTTCCGAAAAACTTTCAAAAACCGGATACCAGCTTGTTGATGCTTCCTCCCCGGGCGAAATCATGACAAAGGAAATGACTGTTTCTCCGTGGGATTCCCTTGGAAGAGTTTCCGGAACCGGTTATTCGGACGAAGACGAAGAATAATTGCCTGCCAATTATTGGCTTTGGAAAGGATTATATATAAGCAAAAAAGCGAAGGAAATTTTCCTTCGCTTTTTTGTCGAAAATTTTTAACGATTTAATATAAAAAATAGTAATATATAGCTTGAAAAATAATGAAAAAACTGATACTATTGTATATAGGATTATTCTATCCATTCGAGGAAGTTAAAAACGGAGGATAATTAGATATGCATATGAATTTTGATATGGATAATGAAACCGGACGTGTTATTAATATAAAAGTTGTCGGTGTCGGCGGCGGCGGCGGTAACGCAGTTAACCACATGGTAGTAAGCGAAGTCCAGGGCGTTGAATTCATTTCCCTCAACACCGACAGACAGGCTCTTATGAAATCCAAAGCAACCGTAAAAACCGTTATCGGCGAAAAAACCTGCAAAGGCGGCGGCGCAGGCGGCAACCCCGACGTTGGTCAGAGAGCAGGCGAAGAAAGCCGCGACGAAATCATGGCAGCTCTTAAAGGCGCACAGATGGTATTCGTAACCGCAGGTATGGGCGGCGGTACCGGAACCGGTTCCGCAGCAATCGTTGCCGAAGTTTCCCGCGAAATGGGTGCACTTACCGTCGGCGTTGTAACCAAACCTTTTGCTTTTGAAGGCAAACGCAGAATGGAACAGGCAGAAAGCGGAATTCTTGCTCTCCGCGACCATGTTGACGCACTTATCGTTATTCCCAACGAAAGACTCAAAGAAGTTTCCGAAACCAAAATCACCCTTATGAACGCATTTGCACAGGCTGACGATGTTCTCCGCCACGGCGTACAGAGCATCAGCGACCTTATCAATATCGAAGGATTCATCAACCTTGACTTTGCCGACGTTTGCAGCATCATGAGAGATGCAGGCGTTGCACATATGGGCGTAGGTAAAGCTTCTGGCGAAGATAAGGCAGAAAAAGCAACCAAAGCTGCAATTTCCAGCCCGCTTCTCGAAACTTCCATCGACGGAGCACACAGAGCAATCGTCAACATTCTTGCTTCTCCCGATATCAGCATGGACGACGTTGATAAAGCGGCAACCATGGTAAGAGAAGCCTGCGCAGACGATGTAAACCTCATCTTCGGTGTTGCTTTTGACGAAGCAATGAACGACGAAATGGCAATCACCGTTATCGCAACCGGTTTTGATGACAACGGAATCAAAAAATCTTCTCCCTCCGCAATGCCCGCATTCATGACCGGATTCGGCGATGAAGAACCCGCAGCAGCAAGCGATACTTTCCTTGATGACGATCTTCTTTCTCTTTTCGGTAAAAAATAATTTTTGATTACATAAAAAAGCCCTTCCGCAAAACGGAAGGGCTTTTTGTTTTTCCGTAATATCTTCGCCCGTTTTTTCATAAAATTTTATGAGAAAGAGGGTGTTTTTTATTTCCACAGAAAGATATTCGGATTTTAACAGCATGATAGAGCGATATGAGCAGGAAATGAGAAAAATTTTTGCCGAAAAACAAAAGAACGTAACTTTTGAAGAACCGGTTTTTGAAGTGATGGCTCCTGCCGGAAATATTGATGAATCACGTCCGCCGGAACCGGAACAGAAAACAGCGGAACCGCAGAAAATTGTTCCGGACGGAATCGGAAACATTATTGTTGAAGTCACAACGGGAAAAGGCGCCGTTCCGCTTTCGGGAATCGACGTTGTAATCGACCGCCTTGATCCGGATGATATTTCCGGAAGGCAGGAACTTATTGCTGTCCTTGAAACGGACCAAAGCGGAAGAACAAAACCTGTTGCGGTGAAAACTTTAAGCAGGGAACTTTCGCTTGTTCCGGGAAATACGGAACCTTTTTCAACCTTTTATGTCACAGCATCGGAAAAAGGTTTTGAACCGGTTAAAAACCGCCCGGTTGACGTTTTTGCAAACGAGGTTTCAATCCTGAAAATCGACCTTGTTCCGAAACCGGAAAATCTTTTCGGAGGTGGCGCAAATGGTTAAAACATACGTTGCCGTTCCGGAATTTATAACCGTCCATCTCGGTGCGCCGGATTCTCCGGCGGAGAACGTCACGGTTTCGTTTCCGGAATACATCAAAAACGTTGCTTCAAGCGAAATTTATCCGACCTGGCCGGAAAACGCTATCCGCGCGAACGTATATGCCCAGGTGACTTTTGCCCTGAACAGAATTTATACCGAATGGTACCGGAGCAGGGGCTATCCTTTCGATATAACTTCTTCCACAAGTTATGATCAGAAGTTCATCAAAAACCGCAATATATTTGAAAATATAATCGAAATCGTTGACGATATTTTCAACCGCTATGTCGTAAAACAGGGAAACCAGAACCCGTATTTCACCGAATATTGCAACGGAACGACCGTCACCTGTAACGGACTTTCCCAATGGGGGACGGTTACCCTTGCAAATCAGGGCAAAACTCCTTACGAAATTCTGCAGTATTATTACGGAAACGATATCGACATAAAAACCGCGCCGATTTTGCCTTATGTTGAATCCTATCCGGGAGAACCTTTGCGGCGCGGAAGCAGGGATTATGAAGTACGGCTTATCCAGCAAAGGCTGAACCGGATAGCCCGCAATTTTCCCGCAATTCCGAAGATAAATCCGGTTGACGGGGTTTTCGGTGAACAGACCGAAAATGCGGTCAAAGCTTTTCAAAGGGTTTTTAACCTTACACCGGATGGAATCGTCGGACCGGGAACATGGTATAAAATCTCGTTCATCTATACTTCCGTCCGGAAGCTTTCGGAACTTTACGGTGAAAACGTCGGTCTTTCGGAAGTTCCGACCCAGTTTGTGGAACCTCTTGAACTTGGCGACAGGGGAGAGAGAGTCCGCCTTCTGCAATATTACATAAATGTTCTTTCTGCGTTTTATGAAGAAGTTGCCGAAGTTCGCGAAGACGGAGTTTTCGGCGAAGAAACAAAGGAACAGGTGCTGAATTTTCAAAGAACTTTCGGACTTACTCCCGACGGAATCGTCGGAATCGGAACATGGGATGCTCTTTATGATGCCTATATCGGAATTCTCCGTTCCGTTCCGCAAAAATATTTCAACGATACCGTAAATGTTCCGAACGTCGGACAGTATCCCGGATATAACTATCAAAGGAGCTGAGTTTTTGAACGAAGAACATGAATTTAATATAAGACAGATCCAGCGGGCGCTCCGCATTTTGCATAAAAACGACGAGGATATTCCGGTTGTTTATGAGGACGGAATTTTCGGCCCGGAAACAGAGAAAGGAATAATCGCTTTTCAGTCACAGAACGATATTCCCGCAAACGGAATTGTTGATTATGATACATGGGTGCGTCTTATGGAAAAAGCGAACGAATATATCCGAAAAAACGCCGAACCTTTCCCGATTTTTCCTTATGTAAGCGATGAGGAAAGTTCCGTCCTTCCGGATGAAGAAGGTAAGGCAATATGGTTTTTGCAGGCGATGCTTATTGCAATCGCCGAAAGATATTCCGGAATCGACGGGGTTGTTTTGAACGGAAAAAACGATGAAGCAACCCGTAACGCAATTAAATATATCCATAAATGCGAAGCGGACGAAAATTGCAACGGTGCCCTTACCCGAAGAACATGGAATTCCGTTGCAAGACTTTTTAACTCAATTTAAATAAGGCGGAAAAACTTTCCGCCTTATTTTTTATATTTTTTGTAAAGCTTGCTTGACATAGCGAGGGATGTATGGTATATTATTTTTGTAAAGTTAACTTGACAAAAATCCGCAAAGGAGGAATCTTTGCTTTGAAAAACAGAATTGAGGAAATCCGAAAAGAAAAAGGTATTAAACAGGAAGATTTTGCAAAACTTATGGGTGTTTCCCGCCAGACCATAAGTTCCCTTGAAACGGGAAAATATAATCCTTCGATTTTTCTTGCCTATAAAATCGCAAAATATTTTGAAATGACTATCGAGGAAGTTTTTATCTTCGATGAAGAAATGTGAAAGGAAGAAAACCATGAAAACTGAAAAAAGATTTTATCTTAATATTTTCTATGTAATTATCGGTGCGGTTCTGCTTGCCTGCGGAGTTTTTGAAATTGTTGACAGTTTCTGGAGCGGAATGGGTGGAGCATTCATCGGCGTCGGCGCAATCCGTATCTTCCAGTTTGAAAAAATACGCAAAAATCCCGAATACCGCGAAAAAATGGATATTGAATATAAAGACGAGCGCAACCAGTTTATCAGATTGAGAGCGTGGGCATGGTCCGGATATGTTTTCGTAATTCTTAACGCAATCGGAACCATCGCTTTTAAAATTGCAGGAAACGAAAGCCTTTCAAAGTATTGCGCATTTACGGTCTGCATTGTTCTCGTTCTTTATTGGGTTTGTTACCTTATCCTCAGAAAAAAATATTGATATGTTAAAGGTGAAGAAATGAAAGAAATCGAAAGAAAACCAAGAAGAATCGCGATAGGCGTTTTGTCGATAATCGTAATTGCGATAATGTGGATAAAAAAAGACGTCCTCGGCCTTTGGAGCGGCGTTTCTTCCGAAGATTTGCTTCCGCTTCTGGTAACAAACGGAGCTGTTATGCTTCTTAAAATCGCCGTTCTTGCGGGCGGAATCTATCTTGTAAAAATGCTGTTTGTAAAAATAAAGAAGAAATAAAAAAAGACGCCCTTTTGGAGCACTTCATAAAGAAGTGCTCTTTTCCTTTTTTGATAGTAAAAAATATCCGGGCAGAAAAGGTAAAATTGAAAACCGTTGCCGGCTTGAACGGCGACGGTCGGGATTCAAAAACACAGTTTGTTCGGCGGTGCACTTTGTCCCCTTATGAAGGGGACAGCAGTTGCGGGAGCAACGCAGGGGTTGGAAGGCTTTTCTTTGGCGGTTACACCGCCGTTAAGTCGGAGGCCCAAGCGGTCTTAGGAAGACAAGACCTGATAACAA
>JAZQUO010000007.1:0-53115 GCA_045631325.1 Oscillospiraceae bacterium | reverse complement strand
TATTTCTCCTGTTGATACTTGGTGAAGCAGATATTCCTTATAGATTTCATCTACTGTCTTTGCCTTTCCTGCATTTGGCATCAAATCAGCTTCGGCATTTAATTGGTCTAACCATTCTTTAGCTATTCGCATAGCTTCTTTCTTGCCTTTTGCATCGGGAAGCATTTTACTTACTTCTTTCCACTTGCCATACACATCTTTATATTTTGCTCTTGCCTGCCAAGGTTTGCCTTTTCGGTTGGTTAGTTGCTGAACATTTACTGTTGTATATTTCATAGCCAAATCCTCCTTTGCTGAAATCGTTCCGCAAATCATACCCCAAAGATACCGCAAATGTTCCGCAAAGTCAAGATTGTTCCGTAAAATGAGAAACCCGAAAACCCTTGATTTGCAAGGGTTTTCGGGTTCTTAATTCTGTCAAATAGGTGCGGGATTTATTCCCACTCAATTGTGCCGATGGGCTTCGGAGTGAGATCGTAAAGAACACGGTTGATACCTTCAACCTCGTGGGTGATTCTGTCGGTAACTTTATGAAGAACCGCATAAGGAATTTCTTCAATGGTTGCGGACATTGCGTCTTTGGTATTGACTGCGCGGATGATTGCGGGCCAGCCTTCATAACGGCTTTCGTCTTTTACGCCAACGCTCTTGATATCCGGAACAACGATGAAATACTGCCATACTTTTTCAGCAAGACCGTTGTTTGCAAATTCTTCGCGGAGAATTGCGTCTGCTTCACGAAGAGCTGCAAGACGGTCACGGGTGATTGCGCCGAGGCAACGGACACCAAGGCCGGGACCCGGGAACGGCTGACGGTAAACCATGCCGTGGGGAAGACCGAGAGCTTCGCCAACTACGCGTACTTCGTCTTTGAAGAGAAGTTTGATAGGCTCAACAAGTTCAAAATTGAGGTCTTCGGGAAGGCCGCCGACGTTGTGGTGGCTCTTGACTGCTTTTTTGCCTTCTGCAGCTTTGATGGATTCGAGGATATCGGGATAGATAGTTCCCTGTGCAAGAAATTCAACGCCTTCAAGTTTGCGTGCTTCGTCAGCGAAAACTTCGATGAATTCTTTTCCGATGATTTTTCTCTTTCTTTCGGGTTCGGAAACGCCTGCAAGAAGATCAAGGAAACGGTCGGTTGCGTCAACATAAATAAGGTTTGCGTCAAGCTGGTTTCTGAAAACTTCGATTACGTTTTCAGATTCATTTTTACGCATAAGGCCATGGTTAACGTGAACGCAAACAAGCTGTTTGCCGATTGCTTTGATAAGGAGAGCTGCAACAACGGAAGAGTCAACACCGCCGGAAAGAGCAAGAAGAACTTTTTTGTCGCCGACCTGTTTCTGGATTTCGGCAACCTGTTCTTCGATGAATTTTTCTGCAAGTTCAGGGGTGGTGATACGTTCCATATTTTCGGGACGAACGCTGGACATTAAAATTCCTCCTATATATAACAGAGATTTTAGATAAACCTAATAAATTTATTATACTCATAAAAAAGCCGTTCCGCAATATTTTTCTTTAAAAAACGAAAGATTTTCTTCCTTCATGTTGACATAATTATGCATAATATGGTTTAATCTTTTTAAATAAATTTTTAAATAGATTAATGGAGGTGATTTAATGTCCGCAGGCGAGGTTCTCTCCGCTCTTGGCGACGAAACAAAGCGGAAAATTCTTCAAAAGCTTCGTGAAGGAAAAATAAATTCCGGCGAACTTGCAAAATCTGTCGGACTTTCTCCACAGGCTCTTTCATATCACCTTTCAAAACTGAAAAAATCCGGGCTTATCTATGAAACAAAAGAAAAAAATTTTATCTATTACGAACTGAATCTTACCGTTCTTGATGAGGCAATTGTTTGGATAAGCGTTCTTAAAGGAGGCAAAAACGATGAAAAATAAAAAAACTCTTTATTTTGCTTTGATGTTTCTTCCGCTTATAATCACTCTTGTTGTTCTTCCTTTCCTTCCGGAACAGATTCCCGCTCATTATAATTTTGCCGGAGAAATCGACAGATGGGGCAGCAAATATGAAGCCTTGCTTTTTCCCGCAATAACGATTCTGATGGGCTTTTTCATGCTTTGGATGGCAAAAATCGCCGCAAAGCAGGAAGAAAGCGGAAACAATAACGAAAAAATCGTTTTTTACACCGGAATGGGAATTTCTCTTTGGTTCACCGCAATGCATACTTTTTCACTTTATAAAGCTTTTGCGGCGGCAGGAAGCATGGGTTTTGCCCACGAAGCGGATATAAATCAGCTCATCTGTGTATTGCTTGGAATAAGCATGATTATTACCGGAAATTTTATGCCAAAACTTAGAAACAACGGAATAATAGGACTTCGCACCCCATGGAGCATGAAAAACGATACTGTATGGAAAAAAAGTCAGCTTTTCGGCGGAATTTCTTTCATCGTCTGCGGTGTTCTTATGATTATCGCCGGACTTTTTGTTGAAGGATTTGCGGCAATGTGCATTGCTCTTGGACTTCTGATAGTCGATACCGTCGTTTGCGTGATTTACAGTTATAAAATCTCGAAAAAATATTAATTCTCATGACAAAAAAATAGGCAGACTTTCGTCTGCCTCTTTTTTATGGAGTTTTCATTCCTGTAATAATTCCGCTGCTGTCAACTTCAACAGACCAGGCTTCCTCTACCGCTTCCGCGGGTTTACTTTGAACCGCTTCCGCAAGAACTTCGATTACGGGGTAGTAATAATAGGTTACACCGTCAGCTTTTGTATCCAAATAAGGTCCCATGGTTATGTTTTTTTTCAGCAATTCTTCCGTAAAACCTTCAGGAGCAACCGGCTTTTTATAGTAATAAGTATAGTTGCCCCCATCTATTACCCAATCCTCGCTTTTAAAATAACTGTCAAAGCCTTCGTTAAAGCCCTCAATCGATTCGCTCAGATCCATGTTTCTTCCAACAACGTTGCCCTTACTGTCTTCCCAATGTATAACAAGGCGGACACGGATATAAGCATCGGTGTTTCCGGTGTTTTTAACTTGGATGCTTGATTTTGTGTTTGTATTTGTGCTCTCGCTGAATTTCTCTTCGATTTCACACTTCACAGCAGCCGGAACAAAGTTGTTGCGGAAAGTCTGGGATCTGTTGATCATAAAAGCGTTTACCGCGGTTGTAAGCACCGCCGCCACAAGCAGAATCGCAGAAATCCGGAGGAGTCTTTTGTTCTTCATGAAGATGCCCCTCCTTTAAAGATATTCCTTGCAATTTCGGCAAGACCGCTGAGCCAATAAGGTTTATCAACGTCCTCGGTAAACGTTACTGTCTGTTCAAGGTAATTTATATCCGCTTCAGCTTCGACATTTACTGTCTGTGAAACAGGATCTTTAAATCTCCAGCTCCAATCAGGGATTTCAGTAATGGTGTAATCGCCGGCGGGTACTTCGGTAATTATTGCCGAACCTTTTTTATCCTCTCCGCAAACAATAGTAAGATAGAAATCCACCTTGTCTTTGCCTTCTTTATTATTGGTAACATGGTAAACAAAGGACTGTCCGGGTTCACCGTTTTCACGTTCAATAACAATTGACGCGGTGGTAAACTTTGCATAGAAAGTGACTTCATCTTCTTTGATTATGTTGGCGTTTGGTTTGAATGTGCCCGTAACCGGATCAACAACGCCGTCTGTTGCGGTAACCGGATCAGTACAAGCTTCATCCTTGAACCATCCTGCAAAAATTGCTCCGGCGCCTTTATGAATTTGAACACCCTTAGATTTTCCGGAATAGAAGGCAAGTTTTTCTGTCGGAGTATCCGCATAGTCCGTCTGTCCGGTAAGCGCAACCTTTCCGTTACCGATTGCCTTATAATAAATGGTGGTCATTTTTTCTCGGTAGGTGTTGGTAACTTTGATATCGGCGATTTTTCGGTCTTCTGTAAAAATGAATTTTGTCGATATCAGGTCAGCTTTACCGTCAATCTTTTCACTGTCATAATATGCAGGATCAAGCTTTTCGCCATCACCGAACTTATACAAAGTTGTTTCAAAAGTAACGTAATCCAGTTCCAGTCCGACAAGGTCCGTCGTATCCGTTTCTTCTACTACATATTCAGTATTGATTTTCGGGTTTTCTCCCAAGGCGACAAATCCCGTATATTGTCCCTTGGGGTCAGGTGCCGTTACCTTTGCGGTTGAAGTAGGAGCATCGTCCCTTTTTTCACCATTAAGCTGAAGGCTGAAATCCGCATGATATCCATCCTCAAGACCCGAAATAAGTTCCAGCTTCTGTACAGTGGTAAGGAGTTCTATCGTCTTACTCGGGTCGGTCGGATCCGGTTTTGTCGGGAATTCGATTACTTTCTGTATTGCAACAACCGTATCACGGACGAATATCTGCATAACGATATCGTATTTGCTGTAATCGTTGGGAGGTGTTTCTCCTTCAATAGGATACGTCTTTTCTCCCGTATATTTTTCGATATAAAGAGAAGGCTTACCGGAATAACGGATATCGTAAGGATAGTTTTCTCCGTTTATCTTGATCATATAGAGATAGTCATTTTCCTCTTCAAGAAATTTATCCAGGTTCAGAATCGGAACAGACGAATAAACAAGAGCCTCTCCGTGCTCAGCCGCATCAACATAATTATTAGTACCTTTTTCTACCAACACTTTGTCTCTGTATTCTGTAACAACCTGTTGCGTATCTGTATCGATGGTCTGTTCGAAATATTCGATAAGATAAGATTTATACTGGCCTGCTTTGGATATATCGATAAGGTTACCGAAGTTTTTCGTTCCATCTTCAGCATCTCCATTGTTTTTACGCGGAGGGTCTGTAACAAAGAACAAACGTGTGCGGTACTGACCGTCAGGTACATCGTAGGAACCTTCGATTTTTGTCCAACCATAGCCTTTAGCTTCTGTATAATAACTATTACCTGCATTACCTTCCTGAGGGGCTCCTGCATCATGGTACCATACCATATACGTCGCGTCGTCATATTCAACAGATACGCCTCTTGTACCGTTATAAAAAGCATCTCGTTCCTGCTGAGTCGGAAGAGCATTCGCTGCTGTTTTTGCTGCTGTGCCCAATTCTTCCAGTTGTTCCTGAGTTGTCAGTTTTTGTGCATCTTCCGTTGCACCGATTACAACAAACATTTTATTGGCAAAGTTGTCTCCTGTCCAACTTTGTTTTTGTCTTGGCGCATGTGCAAAGTTCCATTCAATATTTTCATGAGGAACAGAAATAATATCCTGATAAAGTGCGCCAAACTCCTCAGCATTCAGCTCTGCAAACTGAACGCCACCGGTTTTATGGTCTGCCGCACGGGTAACACCGAAGCCTGTACCATTACCATCGGCATTAGCTGTTCCATTGGTAACGTCACCGTACTCAATATCCTTGGATATATTTCCTTCTGTACCGGGAGCGGTTGTTTCCCAATAAAGTTCCGGCCATCCGTTCGGGAAGAAAGTATAGTTACTTATAGTAGCATTTGGAAACTCAAAACCCGCGTTGATAATTTCACTCTGATAATAAACGGTGTAATCTGCCGAAAGTTCGGTACCGTCGGAAAGAATAACGTTTAAAGTATATGTTGTCGGTGCATAACTGTCATTATCTTTTCGTGCTTCAACAAGTCCGCCGTGGTCGCGGGCAATATTTACCGCTCTGTAATCCAGTTCGTAAGCAGCCGGAACAATAAAAACATTTCCGTTAACGTCATCCCGGCGGCTCCAGCTGAATGCCGCACCGTCAAAACCGTTTTCAATTTCAACACCGTTCTGGTCAACAAGCGTCGCAACTATTCTTCCCGTTGCATTAACATCATCTTTAAGGTAAAGAAGTTTCTTTCCTGCGTCGGCTTTCGGTCCTACAATGTTCAGCGTGTATGTTTCGCTTCCAGTTGTAGTCGTACCACCCCAATAACCTCCGCCAGTAGTATAGCTATAATTGAATGTTATTTTGATACCTGTCGCTGCTTTCAATGCATCAATTTTAATCCAGCGGCAATACGTACCGTCTCTACTTGGCGTTCCTGTTGTATGTACTGTGTAATGAATAGCGCCGGAAGTATCCGTTACTTCCCAAGTACCAACATCCGGGTTTATACCACTAGGCGGCGTAAAATAGAATATTTTTTCCTGACCAACGGTCATCTCAATGGTACTGTTGGCATTAATTGTATCTCCTTCTCTTACTGTACTATTGGTTGAGGTAACTGCATAAATGGACAATCCGCCGGTATAAACAGTTACTTTTCCGTCAAGAACGAGGAAAACTTCAAACTTTTCAATATTTTCCCCGTGTTTATGGTGCAAACGTACTACCGTTTCGTCGGGAATACCCAAAGAAGCCATATCGATTGAAACAGCAATGCGTTCTCCCTCTTCCGGCTGCCATTCGGTGCCATTGCCGTAAAGAAGCTTGATATCAAGTGCGGTTATAATTTCGGTCGCGCTTTTTACGTCAAAACCTTCCGCAAGAACGGTTTCGGCCGAAACGGGTTCAACAAAAAGTTCAACATTTGCGGGAATTGCGCCGGTTACGCTTACGTTAAGGATTTTTCCGTTATAATCAACAGTGCAGTTCTTTTCAACGTTGCTGATTTCTTCATGTTTTTTATCAAGAATTTCAATATGTTTCGGAGTGAACTGGTTGCGGATATCTTCGGGAAGGTTTTCCCAGATTTCCTCAAATTCCCTTGCGGTTTCCGCATTTTTGAGTTTTTCGTAAGCAACGGTTACTTCCGGAGCAATAAGAATTACGCTTTCCGCTTTAACGTAACGGTAATCGCTTGTGAGTTCAGAACTCCATTCCGTTATATCGCCAAGATTGTAATAGAAACCATCTATATCAGCCGGGGTCAAATCGAAAAAGTCCGGCAGATCCGCAGTGTTCAGAGTAACGGTTCTGGTCGCTTCAACAGCTTCCTTACGGATATCGACCGTTTCTCCGATAAACATACCCTGTAAAGGAAGAACCGTAAGCGAAGGAATATCATATTCGCTTTCAAGGCAAAGAATATAAGGGTTGTTCAAAAGTTCTTCGGGAAGAGAATATCCTTCGGCGGCTTCAATCTTATACCAAAGTCTCTCTTCAGAATCCACCGCATAACCGGAAATTACGATATGGGGAGCATTTCCTTGTTCATCCGCAAGATCTTCGGTATAAATCCAATTTTCCTCTTCTGCGGGAACTGCTTCGGATGGGTTTTCCGCAAACTGGAAGTTTGCCCAGCTTACAGTATCAAAAACCGCTTCATAACCCACGTACATTCCGGGGTCATTAAATATTTTTTCAACCTGTCCGATTATCCAGTCGGAATAAGAAACCCATTCGGGTCCAGATGTTTCTTCTTCGGATCCTTCTTCAAGCAAAGCCAGTCCGTTTTCGGATTCCACCGGCTGTTCCTCTTCCGGTTCTTCGGGTTGTTCTTCCTCGGGATCGGTTTCAGCCAATCCGGAAGTTCTGTCAACGATCAGGGAATCATAGTCGGGGCTGTCCCCTTCAACGTTCTGGAAAATCCAGGGTTTTTCAGTCAATTCTGCGGGCAGAACATATCCTTCGGCCGCTTCGACTTTGTACCAGTATTCGCTCGGTACGCCTTCGCCTTTTTCAACAACGCGTACATCGGTTATAACAAAAAGAAGGTCGGAAAATTCCTCGGTGGCAGCAAGACGGGCAGACATTGCCCATCCGCTTTCATTTTCCGGTGCGTCGCTTATGAAGAAGGAACCTCCGTCAAAATAATAGGAGTTGAAAATTGCGGTTCTGCCGATATCACCGTCATATGCGGTTGCTGTTCTTTCGCCGGTTGCAAAAACTCCGCCGACAAAAAGCGGCAGCATCAGACAGATACACAAAACAAACGCAAGAATTCTTTTCTTCATACAGACACCTCCTTTACACGGAATACAAAATTAATACTATCGGTTTCAAGCCAACACACAGCAAATGCCGGAAGTTTTCGCAACTTTTGATATTTGGTTTTATCCATGCCGTGTCTCAGCTCCCTTCTTTTATTTTGGTTTATTCTTATTAATTAATAATAAATTTATAATATTAAAATATAATATATCATAGTACATAATATACCAAATTAGTTGAAAGGTCAACAGTTTCAGACTGCACTGTATAAAAAAACATACCGGCAAGCGGTAAACAATGCAGCAGATAAAAAAAGGACGTCTCAGGCGTCCCTTCTTATTTCTGTCCGGTCCGGGAGTCCGGACTCCCGAATCAACATATAAAAAAATCCCGGTCAGCAAAAGCTGTCCGGGATTTAATGGTGCGCTGCAAGGGACTCGAATAAGCTTTTGCTTCGCAAAATCTTACTGATTTGCTCGGCACTCTGCGGTCAAAGATTCTTTTCCCACCTTAAAAAACATTCTCCGCCTCGTTTACACTCGCAAATCTCTCCGGCTAAAAACGATTCACCGAATCGTTTTCTTAACGCCTTCGTCCCATTCGGTGGTTCGAGTCCTTTTTTTAACAAAATAAAAAAGCGACAGACAAAAGTCTGTCGCTTTTTATGGTGCGCTGCAAGGGACTCGAACCCCTGGCCTACTGATTCGTAGTCAGTCACTCTATCCAACTGAGCTAGCAACGCAAATGCGGTTTTCAACGCGTGTTATATAATACCACACAAAAACACGGCTGCAGGAGCATCGTTCTTTTTTATGTATAATCAATTATTGATTATTCTTCAACGGGAGCTTCTTCAGCTTCTTCTTTTGCAGGAGCTTCAACGAGAGCTTTCATGGAGAAGGAAACGCGATGTTTGTCAAAATCGACATCGGTGATTTTAACATCAACTTCCTGACCGACAGAAAGAACATCTTCGGGTTTTGCAACGCGTTCATGAGAAATCTGGGAAATGTGGATAAGACCGTCGATGCCGGGGATGAGGTTAGCAAATGCGCCGAAAGCAGTCATGCTGACAATTTTTGCTTTTGCTGCAGTGCCGACAGGATAATCTCTTCTGAGGATTTCCCAAGGATTATCTTCTTCTTTTTTGTAACCGAGGCTGATTTTCTTTGCTTCTTTGTCAACGTCTTTTACGAATACTTCGAGAACGTCGCCAACTTTTACAACATCAGCAGGTTTTGCAACGCGGAGCCAGGAAAGTTCGGAAACATGAACCATACCGTCAACGCCGCCGAGATCAACGAATGCGCCGTAGGAAGTGAGGGATTTAACTTTGCCCTGGAATACCTGGCCTGCTTCGATGTTTTCCCAGAAAGCTGCCTGTTTTGCTTTTCTTTCTTCGGAAAGAACGGATTTGATGGAACCGATTGCACGTTTGCGCTGTGCGTTAACTTCAAGAACGCGGAATTTTACGTTCTGTTTAAGAAGACCTTCAAGGGCTTCGTTTCTGGAAACAGTTGCCTGGGAAGCGGGGATGAATACGCGAACACCATCAGTTACAACGATAACGCCGCCTTTGACGACTTCGACAACAGTTCCTTCCAAAATTTTGTCAGTTCCGGCTGCTTCTTCAACAAGCTGGAAGTTTTTCTCTGCATCGACTTTCTTTTTGGAAAGGGTCATGGTGCCGTCGGCATCATTTACGTGCAGAACTTTGAGGGTGATTTCGTCGCCTACTTTAACGAGATCTGCGGGTTTTACGCTAGGATCTTCGGAAAGTTCTTCAGAAGAAACGAATCCGGTGTGTTTGCTGCCAACGCTGACAACGATTTCGGTGTCTTTGACTACCATAACGGTTGCCTGAACTTTTTCACCGTTTCTTACATATTTGGATTCTTCGTCTCTGAAAGACTGTTCCAGCATTTCCTCAAAGCTGAATTCTTTGTTTTCACTCATGGTTTGTAGTACCTCCTTAATTATGCCGTATGGGGTTGATGCACCGGCAGTGACGCCTATGACTTCGCAATTTTTCCAATCATTCGGCTTTAGTTCTGATGGATACTCAATCAAAACAGTCGGACAGTTGGCAGCACAGGTTTCCCATAACCTTGCTGTATTCGAACTTTTCCTTCCGCCGATTACAATCATCCCATTGCAACGGCGCGAAAGAGCGTCCGCCTCGCTTTGTTTAGTACAGGCATCATTACATATTGTATCAAATATTGATAAATTTGTATATACCTTTTTTGCAAATTTTTCGCATTTTTCCCATTCCGTTCGCAAAAAAGTTGTTTGCGAGACAATTGTGATACATTTTGCACAAAGATTTTCGCAATTTTTGGAAAGTTTTTCCAACTCCTCAAGATTACGCACCACGCGGACATCGCCTTTTGCGTGTCCGACAATGCCTTTAACCTCTGCGTGGTCGGGATTTCCCGTGATAATAACGGTCTCTCCGGCGGCTGTCTTCTCCGAAACAATGCGGTGTATCCTTGCAACAAAGGGGCAGGTTGCGTCCGCGTACGGAATACACTTTTCTTCAAGTTCCTCAACAACGGAAAGGGGAACTCCGTGGGAACGGAGAATAAGGGTTGCGCCCTCCGGAACTTCGGAAATATCCTCAACCGGATAAATTCCCTTTTCCCGAAGCCCGTCAACAACTATCGGGTTGTGGATTATTTCGCCGAGAGTCACTGCGGGGATTCCTTTTTCCGCAAAATCTTCCGCAATTCCGACGGCGCGTTTCACCCCGAAGCAGAAACCTGCGGAATCCGCGACGATTATTTCTTTTTTCAAGCCATGCGCTCCTTTGCAAGGGAAATTATTTTTTCAAGGGTCTCTTCAAAATTCATTTCCGAGTTATCGAGAAGGATTCCGTCTTCCGCAAGTTTAAGGGGACGGAAATCTCTGTTTGTGTCGTTGTAATCCCTTTGAATTACGTCGGCAAGAACGTCTTCGAAGTTTGCTTCAATTCCTTTTTCCGCAAGCTGGTTCACTCTTCTTTTTGCCCTGACTTCCGGTTTTGCGGTAAGGAAAATTTTAAGTTCCGCTTCCGGAAGAACAACGGTTCCGATATCTCTTCCGTCCATTACGACGGAGTTTTTTTCGGCAATATCCCTTTGCATATCAAAAAGGAAATCGCGCACTGCGGGAATTGCGGAAACGTCGGAAGCGGCGGCGGAAACGGATTCGGTGCGGATAAAACCGGAAACGTCTTCACCGTTGAGGAAAATATGCTGTTCCCCGTCGATATGTTTCATTTCGATTTTTATTTCCGCAAGAAGCGGAACAACTTCCTCTATTGCGGAAGCTTTCGCGCCTTTTCTGATGACGTAAAGGCCGATTCCGCGATAAAGCGCACCGGTATCGACATAGATAAAACCGAGTTTTTTCGCAAGGGCTTTTGCCGTTGCGCTTTTTCCCGCTCCTGCGGGACCGTCTATTGCAATTTTCATTTGAATTCTCCTTTACTCAAAAGTTCCCGGAAGGGCAGCCTTCCCAAAGGGGAAGGTGTCATTTGCAAAGCAAATGACGGATGAGGGATTATCAGATAATGCGGAGCACAGACAAATGTTTGTCAGGGATTATCCCTCCTCAGTCACCTTCGGTGACAGCTCCTCCTCCGAGGAGCCGGTTAAATCGCCGTTCCTGCGGCAAATCCGGTTGCAAAAGCAATCTGGAGATTATATCCGCCGGTTTCCGCATCGAGATCAAGAACTTCGCCGGCGAAATAAAGGCCGGGACAAAGTTTTGATTCCATTGTTTTCGGGTCAACTTCCTTTACGGAAACTCCGCCGGCGGTTATTACCGCGCCTTCGATATCGCCGAGTTCCACCGGTCTGATTCCGAAGGATTTTATTGCGGAAACAAGTTCAAGGCGCTGTGCCTTCGTGATCTGATGAACTTTTGTTTCCGGATCGATCCCGCTTTTTCCGACAACATACGGAATAAAACTTCTCGGAAGAAGTTCATCAAGAGAGTTTGCAAAATCGCGGTTTTTCTTTTCCGAAAAATCGCGAAGAATTCTTGCGTCGAGTTCTTCGGCGGAAAGACCCGGTTTAAGGTCAAGCTCAATTCTGTAATCGGAAAGCTCCGTGCTCATGAAGGAACTTGCGCTGAGCACGAGGGGACCGGAAATTCCTTCATGGGTGATAAGCATCTCGCCGAGTTCTTCGTATATCGGTTTCTTCTTTTTGGCGTTATAAAGCCGCAAAGTTACGTTTTTAAGGGAAAGCCCCGCCGCTTCCGAAAGGTTTTCCGCGGTATATATTCCGACAAGCGAAGCCCTTGTGGGAATAATGGTATGTCCGGCCTGTTTTGCAAGTTCATATCCGTCGCCGGAAGAACCTGTCGCGGAATAACTGAGTCCGCCCGTGGAAACAATGACTTTTTGAGCACGGTAAACTTCGCCGTTTTCGGTGAGCACGCCTTTGAGCACGCCTTCTTCGAAAACAAGTTTTTTTGCTCTTCCCTGGCGGATTTCGATGTTTTTATTTTTCATAAAAAGCTGAAGAGCATCCGCAATATCAAGCGCTCTGTCCGAAACGGGAAAAACTCTTCTTCCCCTTTCGGTTTTAAGCGGAACTCCGAGGCTTTCAAAAAGTTTCATTGTATTTTTCGGAGCAAAACGGTTAAGCGCACTGTAAAGAAAACGCGGATTGCTTCTTACGTGCTTGAAGAATTCTTCCGGTTCACAGTTATTCGTTACGTTGCAGCGGCCTTTTCCGGTAACAAGAATTTTTCTTGCCGGGCGGCGGTTTCTTTCAAGAACGAGAACGCTTTTTCCGTTCTGCGCCGCATATCCCGCGGCAACACAGCCTGCGGCGCCGCCGCCGACAATTATAACATCATAAATTTTCATGCTCATCGCTCTTTTCGTAAACGTCGTATTCGGACCAGATTCTTTCAAGCTGGCTGAAAGTTGCGGAAATTTCGTTTCTGCGGCGGATACCGATTGCAACAATAAGCGCATTGATAATGGAAAGAGGCGCAACAAGGGAATCTGCAAAGGAAGCCATATCGCTTCTTGCAAGAAGGATTCTGTCGCTGTATTCGATTATCGGCGCGCTGTGGCTGTCGGTAAGGGCGATTACCGTTGCGCCTTTGTCGTGGGCATATTTTGCCGCTTTGATGGTTCTCTTGCTGTAGCGGGGGAATGTTATTGCAATAAAAACGTCCCCTTCGCCGATATTCATAATCTGTTCGAAAACCTCGCTTGTGCTGGAAGTTGCAACGTTGCGGACGTTATCGAAAATCTTGTAAAAATAAAAACTTAGGAAGCTTGCAAGAGAAGCGGAGCTTCTTACGCCAAGGATATAAATATGTTTTGCGTTGACTATAGTATCGGCGACCTTGTTGAATTCCTCGCTTGAAGTATCTTCGAGAGTGCGGCGGATTTTTTCAATATCCATGTTAAGGACCTTTGTCAGAACGTCCGAATTGCTCATTCTGTCGCTTGCAATTTCGATTCGCTGAACAGTTGTAAGGCGGTTGCGGATCATCTCCTGCAAAGCATGCTGGAGTTCCGGATAGCCGTCAAAACCGAGTTCTGAAGCGAAACGCACGACTGTTGATTCGGAAACGCCGACGGATTCGCCGAGTTTTGCCGCGGTCATAAATGCGGCTTTATCGTAATGGGAAAGAATAAAATTTCCGATTCGTTTCTGGCCTTTTGAAAAACCGTGCATATTTTCGGAAATTTTATGCAGAAAGTCTTTGTTCATTTTCACATCTCCCTGTTTTTTGTGATTCCGAGATTCATTTTACCAGTGATTCCTGCAAAAATCAATATATTATATATTAAAATCAAGGTTTTGCGGTACTTTTTGCAAGTTATGTCTTAAAACTGAACGTTTTTATGCAATCCTGCATTTTTTAAGAAAGCAAAAAAAGAGCGGGATAAATCCCGCTCTGCTTAATATTTTATCCCGGAAATTCAAGACCGAGAACGTCATAATATTCCTCGGTGAATTTTATTTTCGAATAATCAAAATCCGCCTGGATTTCCTTCACATATTCAAAAGGATTTTCCATCGGTTCAATTCCGAGTTCCGTCTGAATTTTATCCAGAACGACCCTGCGCTTTTCCGCAAAATCCGAACCGTCGTTTTCAAGAAAATTTTCAAACTCTTCTTTGTTCCAACCGCTTATCTGTTCCGCGGCGGTCGTTCCTTTCGTTGCAAGGATAAGGCTTATGAATTTTTCAAAATTTTCCGCAAGAGGACGGACGTAATGTTCTTCCGCCGTTTCCGGATTGACCGCAAAAATCGTTTCGCCGAAACCTTCGATGAAGCAATAATGTATTCCTTCGCATTCCCATCCGATTACTTCTGCGCCTACCGGAGTGCAGAAATATCCGCCTTCGGAATCGCCTTTTTCAAGACCGACAAGCGACAGATCCGCATCAAGATTTTGAAATTTTTCTAAAATATTCATCATTTTTCACCTTCCTGACAGAATTATGATAACATATTCCGCATCAGCGTTCAAGGCTGTGCTGTCTTCCGGTGTGGTCAACCGTATAATTTCCGGCATATATCAGATCCGAAACTTTAACGAATTCATATCCGCCGTTTTTAAGAATTTCCAGAATCTGTGGAAGCGCTTCAAGGGTGTTTTTCTTTCCGGAATGAAAAAGAATTATGCTCCCCTTCCGGACGTTTTTCGTAACGCTTTCTACCATTTCTCCCGCGGTTTTATCTTTCCAGTCCCTGCTGTCAACGTCCCATTGAATTGAAGTAAACCCCATTTCCGAAGCGTTTTTTATCAGTTCGCTTGAATACGAACCGCTTGGCGCACGGAAAAGAACCGGCTTTATCCCGCAGGCTTTTTCGATATATCCGCAGGAAAGAAAAAGTTCTTCCCGCGTTTTTTCAACGCCTATTTCCGCCATATCCGGGTGGGTGTTGCTGTGAGTCCCGATTTCGTGTCCTGCTTCCGAAATCAATTTTACCGCATCCGGATTATCCTTTGCCCATTGTCCGAGGATAAAAAAGGTTGCCTCCGCTTCATATTTTTCTAGAACCGCAAGAATTTCCGGAATATCCTCCGCGCTCCAGGCGCAGTTGAAAGTCACCGCAGCTTTTTTCTCCGGCGTTTCCACGGAATAAATCGGCAAAAGGCGGCTTCCCTCCCCCATTGCGACGCAGTTCAGCACGAAAATCACAAGAACGGCAAAAAGCAAAACCGAAGCAAAAATTGCCCAAAGCGGTCTTTTTCCGATTCCGTAATCGTTTATATCAAAAGCCATTTTTCAGAAAACCTCCGCTGCTTTTTTTCTTTTGATTTTATGATTTTCCGAAAGAAAAAATATCACGAAAATAATTTTTTCAAAAAAATATTGACGGAAGTCAACCAAATAAAATATAATATATCCATAAATTTTCAGCATAGCGAGGTGTTTTTATGCACGAATTTCTCCATATTTTCCAACACACCCTTGAACATACCGCCTCTTCCCTGCCTTTCCTTTTTGCGGCTTATCTTCTTATTGAATTTATTGAACACCGCCACGCGGAAAAATTTGCCGCATGGCTTTCAAAATTCGGAAAAGCCGGATCAGCCATCGGCGCATTTCTCGGAGTTGTTCCCCAATGCGGTTTTTCCGTCGTTGCGGCAAACCTTTATTCCAACAGAATCATAACCGCCGGAACAATGCTTGCGGTTTTTATTTCCACAAGCGACGAAGCAATTCCCGTTCTTCTTTCAAACCCCGAAAGCGCCGGAAAAATCCTTCCGCTTATTGCTTCAAAAGTTCTTCTTGCAATCGTTGCGGGTTTTATTGTTGACAAAGCCGGCCTTTTCAACATCACCAAGGAGGAACTTGACGTTGTTGCCGAAGAACATTCCCATTGCCATACCGAAGGACATAACGGACTTCTTAAAAGCACCCTTCTTCACACCGCAAAAACTTTCGCTTTCATCTTTGTTGTAATGTTCGGACTTGAACTTTGCATCGAAACCATCGGCGAAGAAACCTTTGCCCGGTTCATCGCAAACGAAAGCCTTCTCCAGCCTCTTGTTGCCGGAATCGTCGGACTTATCCCGAACTGCGCTTCTTCCATCATCATTGCACAGCTTTTCGCTGAAGGAACAATTTCCTTCGGCGCAGCATTTGCCGGACTTTCCGCCAGCGCAGGAACCGGACTTCTCGTTCTTTTCCGCAACGACGTCGATAAAATCGAATGCCTGAGCCTTACCGGATTCCTTTTCGCTGTTTCCGTTCTTACCGGTACCATTCTTCAGTTTGTTCTTTGATTTTAAACAAAAAGCCCTGAACCGATTAGGTTCGGGGCTTTTTTTGTTTTAAAAACGGCTTGCAAAAGCCAAATATATATGTTAGAATAATCTGTAAACTAATTTTCCCACAAGGAGAGATATATAATGTCCGGACATTCCAAATGGAGTACCATTAAACGTAAAAAAGAAGGAATCGACGCAGCCCGCGGCAAAGTTTTTACCAAAATCGGTAAAGAAATCACCGTTGCAGTTCGCGAAGGCGGTCCCGATCCCGCAAACAACAGCAAACTCCAGGCACTTATCCTTAAAGCAAAAGCAAACAACGTTCCTAACGACAACATCGAAAGATCCATCAAAAAAGCTGCCGGCCTTGGCGACAAAACCACTTTCGAAGAAATCACTTACGAAGGTTACGGTCCTTGCGGCGTAGCAGTTATCGTTGAAACTCTTACCGATAACCGCAACAGAACCGCCGGCGACGTTCGCAGCTATTTCTCCAAATACGGCGGCAACCTTGGACAGACCGGTTCCGTTTCCTTCATGTTCGACTGCAAAGGCCTTATCGTAATTGCAGACGAAGATCTTGACGAAGAAAAACTTATGGAAGACGTTATGGAAGCAGGCGGCGAAGACTTCAAATATGAAGACGGCGTTGCTGAAATTTACACCGCTCCCAACGATTTCCCCGGCGTTCGTGATGCTCTTTACGAAATGGGTTACCGTTTTGAAAGCGCAGACGTTGCTTACATTCCCCAGACCACCACTGTTATTGACGACCCCGACACCATCGTAAAAATGCAGAAACTTCTTGCTGCACTTGAAGATAACGACGACGTCAACAACGTATGGCATTCCTGGGAAATGCCCGAAGAGGACGAAGAAGACTAAGTATAAAACAGCAAAAAGCGGCTTTATTAAGCCGCTTTTTTTGTTTTATACTTTTTTACTTCTTTCCCACCAACGCTGACATACATTGTTCAGTAGCGACATACATTCCTCTTTTAGTTATGACATACAAAGGAGGAAAAATTATGAAAATTGAACACGCAATTAAAGAGTATTTATTAGAGATTGAGATTAGAAAATTCACACCTAAAACTATTAAAAGTTATAGGAATAATCTCAGTCTCTTTTTGCGTTATTGCGAAGAAGTTGCCAAAGTTGAAGACACCGAAGAATTAACGCTTACTCTAATAAAACACTTTATACATTATATGGTGTCGAAAAACCTCAAAGGAACTTATATAAATGGCCTTTTGAAGGTAGCAAAAGCATTTATTCAGTATTGCTACGACGAAGAAAATGGTGGTTTTAATACAAAGCAAAATTTCAAGTGGTGTAAAGAAGACAAACCAATTATTAAAGCATTTAAGCCCGAAGATGTAAAAACAATAATGAAGTCCTGTAAAGGCAACGACTATATAAGTGTAAGAGACCAAGCAATTTTGACAACTCTCTTTGAAACAGGCATTCGCTGTTATGAACTTTGTTGTATTCGCAAGTGCGACATACATAGTGATTTTATAGTTATAAATGGCAAAAACCACAAGCAAAGAGTTGTTCCTATTACTGCCACTTTGAGAAAGGCATTATTGCGTTATGACTTAACAGCAGAGAATTACTTTTCATTGAAGAATACAGATGACTACTATTTTCTCTCCTTTCACGGACACCAACTCAACAATTCTGCTGTTGAAAGAGTTTTAAGAAAACACGGCGAAGGAATAAAAGGAATAAGAGTATCTCCACACACTTGCCGCCATTTCTTTGCCCAACAGCAAGTAAAAATGGGAACAGACCTTTACACAATTTCAAGACTTCTCGGCCACGAAAACATAGCAATAACTCAAACCTACCTCAACAGTTTGAGAGACGAAGACATTATAAAAATTGCCAAACAAAACAGCGTATTGTCTAACATATAACAAACATCTTTTCAACATTTCATATTATCTCAAAGCATCTTTTAACATCTTCATAACATAACCGAACATCTTCGTTTGTCTCCCTCTGTGTCTGTATTATCTTACAATATTGCCATTTTCAGTTTTTTAAAAAAACTTTTTCAAAAAAGTTAAAAACAAAAATCAAAGTCCATTCTATTGGACTTCAAATATCGTATAATATAGGCACAGTGAGGGAGAGATAAAGACCTCACAAAGAAAAACAAAAATTAAGAAAGAGGTAAGTAAAATGATGAAAATTGAAATGAACCGCGCAAAAAAAGAAATTATTGTTATGGAGAAAGATTACAAAAAAGCCTGTGTTTATGGAACTCCTGAATTTGAAGAATATGAAGCAATTCTCGCAAGATGCGAAGGCTATACTGTAAAGATTAAAAAATCTACCAAAACCACTTACGCAAAACTCACTTATGAAAAAATGGAAGAATACATTGGAACTCAGGCCAACAGCGAAGCAATGCTTATTGAGTTCAACGCAGTTAGAAAAGTTGCTGATGCCAAAGCAAAAGGTTATCCCTCTGTAAAATCTTGGTTCCTCAAAGCCTATCCCGAATACAAAGAAAGCAAAATCAAAAAAGAAGAACTTCTCACCGAAATGGAACTTATTGAAAGAGAAGAAAAAGAAAAAGCCGAAAAAGCAAATAAAATTGTTGATATTGAAACTGCGAAAGCAGTCAATAAATAATAGGAGGATAAAGCAATGATTAAGAAAATGGTAAAAGATGTAATGGTTGATTACAAAACAAGAAAGATTGTTGTTAGCGAAGATTTCTACGAAAGAGCAACTGACCCTTTCAGCAACGAAGCAATTCAATTTGAAACTTTAAGAAACAGATTTGTAGGTTTCTCTCTTGAAATCGCAAAGAAAAAGAAATCTACCGCAAGCAATAAGAACCTCAAATATAAGAATATGGAGAAATACATAAAGGTTTTTGAAAATAGCGACGAACTGATGGAGATGTTTAACCTCGCAAAAAGCCTCTCTCTTGTTCAGCCGAACCCCTACAACTTTGTAAAAGGTTGGTTCAAAGAGCAGTTCCCCAACTACAAAGAAATGCCGAAAGTCAGCAAAGATGGCAAACTCTATGCCTTTCCTATTGTTCCAAAAGCAGAAGAAGCAGAGAACACCGAAGAACTCAAAGAAGTTTCTAACTTTTAAGTCAAACTACTGACTTGAAAAATAACAAATAGTATGTCAAAAGTTCAACTTAAAAAAGGGGTGTTTGAAATGATTGAGGAAAAAACATATACCATTCAGGAAATGAGAGAACTGCTGAAAACAAAGGCTAAAAAACAAGGAATAGAGAGAATGCTCCAACGAAAAAATATTGAATATAGTGTTGAGGGGCGAGGGGAACAAAATGTTTTCACACTTAAAAAGGTGCCACCAATGCTAAAATTCATAGCGTTTTGTAAAAAAGAACTTAATTTTGCCCCACAAACAGACTTTATAAAACTGCGAAACTTCTTATATTACTACCTTAACGACGAGGATTTCAGGAACTTACCTGATACCATTAAAAGTGCGAGAATGAACGAAAACAATAGGCCTCTTGGAAGACAAGCAATTGGAAATTACGAACTGCGACTTTATACAGCCAATTACTTTTGGCCTGACTTCGCAGAGTTCAAATATTACCTTACTCACAGAGAAAGAGGAGTTAAGGTTGCTATTGAGGTTGATAGAAAGACCTATGCCGAGGCTTGGGCTTTGTGTTGGGAAGTCAAGGCCAAGACCCAAGACAGCGAGATAGCAAGGTGGGAAGTGTTTCGTGAGTTCGGCGGCTACCCCAACAAAAGCCCAATAATAAATAAAAGTTCAATAATGGAGAAAAAGGTGGAAGAACTCAATGAGTTAGTTCTTGAAACTTTTTATGAGTAGCAACTGCTGATAAAAAGGCGGTTGCTTTTTTATTTGTCAAAATAGGTTAAATTGTCTTGCCCTATTTTGAAATACAGTAGAAAGTAATAAGGCGTTGCCTTTGGCAACGCCCAAGAAGGCAACGCAACAAGTTGCGTTGCCTATAACCAATAGAAAAAAATAAAGGAGTGTTAAATATGTTGGCCACATACTTAAACAGAACAATTCCCTCATATTACAAAACAATGTATCTTGACGGCTTTGAGCCTTGGCAAATACTTGAAGCCAAAAGGCAAGAAATGAGAAGCAAGTTCTTTGACGAAGAAACAGACTATGAAGTTCATTTTACAAGTGAGGTAAAAATTAAATGACAGAGCAAGAACGCAAAAAAGAAAAAGAGAAAAAGCGTAAGTCTGCGTTGGAGCACTACATTGAGGCAGTAATGAGGGAAACACTACGCAAGACCATTGATTAGTCTCTCAAAGAGATTTTCAAAGATTTCAAATAAAAAGGGAAGTCAGCAAAAACTGACTTCCCTTTATTTTTTTACTCAAACGCTTTCGGCGAGGGCTTTCGTTTTTCCAAAATAAAATGCTCCCACTTGTGGGAGTGGGTCTGCCCTTTTCACTTTTCGCAAAAGCATTTTTTGTTTTCACGCAATAGACCCTCCCCCTACCCGCTCCTGTAAGCGAAAAGGTGGGTTTTATTAACTGAACAAAACAAGCCCTTTTTTCGCCAAAAAGTGGCGGTTTTCAAGTGCCAAAAAATTGCCAACATTTACATTACATTTATTGAACGCCGAAATTAAGTCAAACTATTGACAAACGAAGAATTATTCTTCCTCTACATACTCAATGAGGTCAGAAGGCTGACATTCCAAGAGTTGGCAGAGTTTCTCAAAGACAGCCCAAGAAACCATTTCTCCCTCTCTTATCTTTTGGAGCATAGCCTCACCCATAATTTTGTCTTTTCTAATTTTTCCTGTGTTGTAGCCTTTCTCTTTAAGGGCTTCAAGAACATTAATTTTATACTTTATAGGCATTTTATAAAAACCTCCTTTTCCACTATCCACAGTATAGCACAATACTACACTTAAATCAAGTGTCAAATATACACAAGAAATGAGTGTAAAGTTTGTGTATTCTGCGAATTGAAATACACTCGATATAAGTGTATAATAGTATTCGTAAGGAAGAGGTAAGACCTCAAAAATAAAAAGCCAAAAGAAAAGGAGATAACTAAAATGTCTAAAAACGAAATGCTCGCAAAACTTGAACTTCTTAACGAATGGGAGAAAATTATTGAAGAAGCAAAGGCCGAAGCCGAACTCATTAAAGACGAAATTAAAGCCGAAATGGACGAAAGAGACCTTGACGAAATGGTGGTTGGTTCTTATGTAGTTCGCTACAAAACCATTAGCAACAGCAGATTTGACAGCACCGCATTCAAAAAATACAACATTGACCTCTACAAAGCCTTCCTCAAACAGGTAGCAAGCAAAAGGTTCTCTGTCTCTTATTGAGGCAGAGAACCAAAACAAAGTCAAACTCTTGACATACGAAATATTATAAAAAGTTATCTTGTTAATAGTTCAACTTAAAAAGAAGGAGGCAGCCGAAATGTTCTTTATTGAGGAACTGTGGAATGGAAACATAAGACCAAACCAAAAGGCAATTAGAAAAGACAGCCAATATCACAAACTCATTCATAACCTCTCTTGCGAAACAGAGAAGTTCTTGAAAGATATGAGCACCGAACAGAAAAAGCAGTTTGATGATATGTCTTTGAAACAAGCAGAACTCTATAACATTGAGAGCAGAGAGACATTTATTGAGGGCTTTCGCCTTGGTGTGGGCTTAGTTCTTGATGCTATTGGAGAATATAAACCTCAACTTTGTTCTATTGGAGAGGAGGAGTAAAAAGTGATTTACGGGTATGCAAGGTGTAGCACGAATGAGGATAAACAGGATATTCAACGCCAAGTTAGAGAACTCAAAAATGCAGGAGCGGAAAGTGTATATTTAGAGTATGAGCACGGAGATGCTGTTGTTAAGCAAGAGTTGAGCACGCTACTTGAAAACGCAAAAGAAGGCGATGCTATTTATACCCTTGAAGTTTCAAGACTTGCGAGAAGCACAAAGCAACTCTGTGAAATTATTGAAAAAGTAAAAGAAAAGCACCTTCGCCTTTACATTGTAGGGAGCATAAATGTTGATTGCTCCAATGGCGAACTTGACCCAATGACAAATGCTTTTATACAAATGAGTGGCGTTTTCGCAGAGTTGGAATTGCGAATTATACGAAGCAGAGTTAAGAGTGGTATGGCGAACGCAAAGGCAAAGGGAGTTCAAATTGGCAGACCCACTCTCACCAAAGACCAAATCCCAAGCATTTTTTACAAACATTATCCCTCATACAAAAACAAACAACTCAACATCAGCGAACTCGCAAGAGTTTGCGAAATGAGCAGAACTACAATTTACAAGTATCTTGAACTTTTGGAAAAATAGTTTCAATTACATTGTTTTTCTATAAAAGTGTGATAAAATGAAATAAAAGTGGTTTATTATTGGGGGAAGGCAAAATGGCAAGAATAGCAGACCCAAAAACAGGAAAACTAACGAAACAATATAGAGACCCAAGCGTTTTTAATTATTCTCGCAGAGGAAGAAAAAGAAATCCTTTTAAGTCAACCTCTCGCACAACTCGAAGAAGAACACAGAATATAGGCGAGATTGACAATACTGTTCTTATTCTTGCGGGAATAATTTTTCTTGTAATGATAGTTGGTTTTATTTGGTTTATGATTAATGCTATAAATTGGTTGAATAGCAGTAATTATGAAGAACAAAATGTTTCGACAAGTAGTCCTGAAATAATTGAAAGTAGCAGTTATGTAGATTTAACCGCATTTGAAGGAGAATGTGGAGTAGATGCGAGTGTTGAAATAGAGAAAGAAACGACATCGTATTTATTAGACGTTAATATAATTCTTACGAATACTTCATCAAAAAATATTTCTTCTGCTATTTTATATCTTGTAAAATGCTATGAGGACGATACTCCAATTGAGAGTTGGCAATATTGCGACAGATTATTGTTTGAAGATATAGATGTAAATGCTTCTTCCAATGAAAGGTGGCTTTTAGGAACAACTACACAAGGAGCAAGGGAGTATAAAGTTTATGTCGCTTATGTATTATTTGAAGATGGAACATCTTGGGGAAATGAAACCATAAACCACGAAGAAGTTGTAAAAAGAAATGTTCAAGTTGATGTTAATTTTACGAGAATAGAAAGTGAATAAATAATCAAAAAAGGAGCCTTTTGGCTCCTTTTTGTTATTTTTCTTCAATCAATTCAACAAGATAATTAGCGGATTTTAAGTAAGGATTTCTATTTACAGTTTCTTTGACAAATATGCGAGCAAGGTCTCTATTTATCTCAAAAAGATAACCCATATTACCTGTTCCTTCTCTATTAAATGGCGAATATTTTGCTACGCCCAATTCAAGAATATCGTCTATAAAGTCAACTGTTTTTATTGGATTTTTAACCAAAAGATAATCACAATCAACTTTGCGTCCTTCAACTTCCCAAAGATTTTCACTTACTAATTCTTTGGGTTGAGGACACTCATAACAGGTATCGCAAGCAGTGCTAATCGCTTTTATGTATCCATCACAGCCGTGAAGAATAATATCACCTTTTCTAACATCTTGTAAACGCGTCCAATGATGAAAAGAATTGCCAGCCTTATTGGTAATAGGTGCCCAAATGTAGCCTCCTTTATATTCCTCGGCAAAAGTGCTACCTTGAAATACAAAGAAAATCATTCGTTTTCCATCAATCCTTTGCGGCCTGTCAGCAATCTTAGGTTCTTTCAAAGTTTTAGTAATGGGTTTTGAAACAACTTTATTTTTTGCTGCTTCAATCTCTGCCTCTTTCGCTTTGCGAAGAGCCTCTTCTTCTAAGCGTTTTTCTTCTATTTCTTTTTTTGCTTCGTTTATTTTATTAATTATTTCGTTTTGTTTTTCTTCATCAGTTGCTTTTATAAAAGTTTCAAAAGCGTTGGGATAAACAAACTTTGATGTCCTTGAAGAAAACTCAACAGTAATATATTGCCCATCAAAGTCTGTAATTTTTCCAATTCCAAGCATTTTATGTTTTACTTCAAGTCCTATCATTTTTATTCCCCCTTTTTAAAATAATTGTATCAAAAAGGTATCTTAAAATCAACAATCAATCCATTGTTATTCTTCAAAATGGTATAAAAGTTTTATTTATTGTGTTATACTTATCTTATCATCTTTTGGAGGTGTTTTAATGCCAAAAGGGAGACATTATGAGCAAGGCGTAAAACTTATGGTTCTGCGTGATTATCTCTGTTCTCATTCAAGCCCAAAGCATAAAGTGAGTATGGAGCAAATTATAGAATATCTTGCCAAAAACGAAATACCTGCCGAACGCAAGTCTATTTATGCTGACTTTGAGAGATTGCGTGATTTAGGTTATGACATAGTTCTTGATAAAACAGGCAAGGTGGGCTATTATGTCAGCAACCCAACTTTCAATTATGATGATATACGCATTTTGATTGACGGCGTTCAGTCCTTGAAGTTTGTGCCTCAAAAGAGAGCCGAAGAATTAACAACCAAACTGAAACAATTTACTGATGCCGAAGGCAGAAACTCTTTGAGCAGAACTTCTTTTGTCGCTGACAGAGCCAAGAGTATGAATGAAACTGCCATTGAGGGTGCTGACAAAATACATCAGGCAATAATGAATAACCGAAAAATCACCTTCAAATACGCCCACTATTGGCCTGACCGCCAAGACGGAGTGAAGTATTCAAAGAAGGGTGATAAATACATTGTAAGCCCTTTCGCTCTTGTATGGAGCGGGGGTAATCAATATCTCTACGCCTACATAACTGAAACTGGCAAGTTCAGGACATTCAGGGTTGACAGAATGTATGCTGTCGCAGACCCGCTCCTTGAAGCGAGAGACGGAACAGAACTTTACCAAAAGAAAGACATTGTTCGCCAAGAGGCAAAAGTGTTTGATATGTTCAGAGGCGAGCCTCATAAGGTTAGCCTTCGCATTAGAAAGAACCTTTTTGATGCTGTGGTTGATAAGTTCGGCAAAGATGTTCTGTATCGTCCAATAGTCGGCGATGATGAGCATATTATTGTGAATGTTAATGTTGAATTAAGCCCTCCGTTCTATGCTTGGGTCTTTACTTTTGGAGCAAGAATGAAGATTGTCGGCGATGGAAAGGCTGTTGCCGAGATGAAAAAATATGTTGAAAGACTTTATAAGTTGTATGAAGATGATAGCAAGAAGTAAAAACTTCTTGCTATTTCTTTTATTTATGTTAAAAGATGTTCAGTTTTGTTCAGTTAAATTGACTTTTTATTAAAAAATGTTATGCTTAATTTAAGCCGTAAAACAAAATATATGTCATAATTAAAAGAACGAAAAAATGTGGGCCGAAGGCCCGAAGATGCGTTAGCATCTTCACGACGTCAACAACGTATGGCATTCCTGGGAAATGCCCGAAGAGGACGACGAAGACTGATTTCAGTAAAATTAAAAGACCCGCTCGATTGGCGGGTCTTTTTTTGTTTGCTTTATGTTACTGTAGGGAACGTCGTCCCCGACGTTCCGTTTACTTTTTCTGGTTATCAATTTTATTTTTTGCGACAACAGCTCCCACAACCGCACCGGCATCACCACCGATTATCGCTCCGGTTACAGCGCCTTTCACGATTTCTTTGGTTTCCTGTTTTTGTTTCATTTTATCGTAACCGCTGAGTTTATCCACAGTTTTGGATACATCTCCGCCGGCTTTTACAGTTGAAACAATCATATCTGCTTGCAGTTTTGCTTTTTCTTCTATTCTTTTCTTTTGATGGTCGGATAATTCCCCAGTCATTGTATAATGCAGACCGTCGCTTATCCCACCTATGACAGCATATAAAAGCATTCCTACTATTCCAACAACTATTAAAATAAAGATAGCATCCATTATTTTTACTTTCCTTCTTTCTTTTTAATTGATTTTGGACATTCCGCATTTTTCGGAATATGCCACGGGCTTCCTTTTCCGTCCTGTTCCGCACCGGGAATTTTTCCTTCACGACACCATTTGCTTATTGTGGACTGCGGATAACCCCACTTTTCAGAGGCTTCTTTCGTCCCTATTGTGTCTGCCACTTTTATCTACCTCCCTGAAAATAAAAAAGTGCGCAGCCGAAGCCACGCACTGAAAAACACATAGCTCCGATTGCTGCTACACAAATTAACGCCTATCAAAAAAGTATGCGAAAATAGAGCCTGTATTTTTACCGAAAGATAAAAACACACACTTTAATGATAAGCAAATATTTAATTTGTGTAGCAACTTCAATATACCACTTTAATTAAGTAAAATCAACATAAATATTAAATTAATGCTTTCCGAGGACGACGAAGACTGATTCTAATCAAAAATCAAAAGACCCGCAATGCGGGTCTTTTTTTATTGCACAAATTTCCGTTTGGTGTTACAATATAGCCACAAAAAACGAAAGTGGTGATTTTATGGAAGAAAAGAAACTCGGAATGGTCTGGTATAAAATTTTGAAATATTTTTTCTTTGGATTTTTAACAATAATATCCATCGGCTCGGCTGTCTTAATGTTGTTCAATCTTGTAAAAGATTTTTATGCAGATATGATTCCTGCCTTTCTTATATCCGTTGCGGAAGCTTTTTTCATGGTCATTATTTATCGCCATCTTAAAAATTATTCCACAAAAGCAGGAAAATTTATTATGTGGTTTTTTATTGCGTCAACAGTATCCTGGCTGATGACCCTCGTTGTATGTATCCTCATTTCTCCCGAAGATATAATAAGCAACGCAATAAATGTCGCATTCGGAATTGCATTTGTTTTAATCAACCATATCTATTTCAAAAACAGAAAGCATATCTTTACAACCAAATGCAATTTCTGGGGAAAGAAAATTGCTTCCGCGGCTGATGAAACCGCCGAAGTTTCCGAATAAACAAAATCAAACGGGCGGGATTTTTCCCGCTCTTTTTTTGTGTCAGCAAAAGCAGGTTTTTTCTTTCCTGCTTCGGAGAGGTAAAAAAAACGCCCCTTGCCGTTTCGGCAAAGGGCGTTATTCTTTTTCGAATTTAATTATATCCGAAACTTCGCAATCAAGGGCATAGCAAAGAGCATCGAGGGTTTTTGTATTGATGCTTTCGCCTTTTTTGATTCTGTGAAGGGTGTTTGCGGAAAAACCCTGCTTAAAAATAAGGTTATATTCCGTAATTCCTTTTTTATAAAGCGTTTCATAAAACGGCTTGTAACTTATCATTTGTTCATCACCGTTTTTATAGTACCATACTCAATCTCTTGACTATACTCAATATATTGAGTATAATTTAAATAATCTTTTCAAGTTCGTCCGCAATTTCCGCGGCAATTGCCATTTTATAAGCAAAGCGGCTTTTCTGGCAGCAAAGGTCTTTTTCAAAAATAAGCGTTCCGAATTTTCCGTCGAAGGCAAAATAAACCTTTCCGGGGATGCTGTCCGGGTTATTTGGGTCAACGTTTCCGAAAGTTCCGGTGATCCCGATTCCGATATCCGCTGAATATGCTTTCCGGCAGGCTTTTGCCATTTCCGCGGCGGTTTCGCCGGAATAGACGCCGAATTTTTCAATTATTTCCGCCGGAACGCCCTGCATGATTTTTCCTTCGTTGCTGTAAGTTACAAAAGCACCTTTTATTATTGCGGAAGCGCCTTCCGTATCGGTGAAAAGGCTTGCGATCTGGCCGGAAGTGCAGCTTTCCATTGTTGTGACGGTAAGCTTTTCTTCAATGAGCTTTTTTGTCAGCTTTTCGTATTGATTTCTGATTTCGTTTTCTGTTTTTTCCATTTTTCCGCAAAAGCTCCTCTTTTAATTTCCTGCTTTTTTATTTTATCACCGAAACGCGAAATTATCAATCTTTACCCGTATTCTTTGTTGATTTATACACCTTATAGTGATACAATGATATTTGTAAATTTTTATCATTTTTTAAGGAAAGGAGGCTGTGACTTGAACTGTCCGAAATGCAATTTTCCTCTTCCGGGCGAAGCGGATTTTTGTCCCCAGTGCGGCTTTGTTCCGAAGAAAAAAGTTCCTTCCGAAAATCCTTCCGAAACTTCGGAAAACATCCGCCCGAAGAAAAATATCCCGGCAATCGTTTTCGGAATTCTTTTTGCAATAAGCTTTGTGCTTCTTATTTATTTTATTGTTCAATACAGCGTCCTTTCCGAAGAAAACAAGGAAAATCTCGGCCTTATCCAAAACGGAAAAATACATATTTATTCCCTTGAACAGGATATTTCTTCGAAAGCGGAAGAAATTTCCGGACTTGAAACGGAACTTGAATCCACCGTTAACGAACGCGATGTTCTTCTTGAAAAACAGGAATATTCCGATGAGCTCCTTGAAGTTCTCGCTTCGGAAAAATCCTGGGGATACGCGACGGAAAACTTCCATGTTGACAAAGGAGTAATGGTTCTCGAACGCTTCGGCGGAATGCAGGAACTGAAGCTTTATTCAACCTATTACACGACCTTCACCTTTGAACTTTCCGACAGCGAAGTATGCGTTGCGGAATGGTCCGACGAGGAATGGATCAACAAGGACACAACGGTTTATATAACCCCCGTTGCCTCCGGATATGCGACCCTTACCTTCCGGAACGACCTTTACGAAAGTTCCTTCAAAGTTCTCATAATTGTAAAATAAAAAAAGCCGTTTCTTCGAAACGGCTTTTTTTGTTGTTTCAGGGCTGCTGTTTTCCGCAGTTGAGACAGAATTTTGCGGAAACGTCAAGCTGCTTTCCGCAAAAAGGGCAGAACTTCATGGAATCTTCCGTTTTCGGAGGTTCTGCCGGAGTTTTCGGTGCTTTAAGGCTTTCGATTTCCGCGCGCATTTCGGCGATTGCTTTTCTTTTATCGGAAACGCCTTCGAAAATTTTCATAACTTCCTCATCAAGAACCTCGCCGGAATCAATTTTCGCGACGTAATATTCTCCGATTTTACGGATTATATCGTTGAGATTTCTTTGTTCGGATTCAACTTTTGCGGAAAGCTTTGTGATTTCGATTGCATTGTTGGTTTTTTCGGTTGCGGTTTTTGCAAAATCGTTTATTTTATCGAGAAGTGCCATGAAAAAATCCCTCCCTGTTTATTGTTTACATATTCATTTTACTATATTTTAATCGGAAAGTCACCGAAAATTGCCTTCATTTTTTTAACAAAAGATTAAATTTTATTTAATTTTATCCTTCATTGCCTTTTTTGCGTATTCTGATATTGGGAATATCCCGATTTTTTACGGAAAGAAGGTTTTTCTATGCGGGAATATCCGCTTTCAGATATGAAAAAGGGAGAATGTTTTTATATAACCCGGCTTCTTACAAAAGGCGAACTCCGCCAAAGACTTCTTGATCTCGGGTTTGTTCCGGGAACAAAAATCGAATGTGTCCGGATAAGTCCTTTCGGCGACCCGAAAGCGTTTTTTATACGAGGCAGCGTTATCGCTCTCCGGAAAGAAGATTCCGAAGCAATTCTGGGGGTGAAGAATTTTGCAACGTAAAAAAATCGTTCTTGCCGGAAATCCGAACGTCGGAAAAAGCACGGTTTTCAACGCTCTTACCGGACTTCATCAGCATACCGGAAACTGGTCCGGAAAAACTGTCGGTTCCGCAAAAGGAACTGTCCGAAGAAAAGGAAAAGAAATAGAACTTATCGATCTTCCCGGAACATATTCACTTATAACCGATTCCGCCGAGGAAGAAGTTACAAGAAACTTTCTCTGTTTTGAAAAATTCGAAGGCGCTGTCGTTGTATGTGACGGATGCTGTCTTGAACGGAACCTGATTTTCGCCCTTCAGGTGGCGCAGCTTGTTCCCAACACTCTCATCTGCGTCAATATGCTTGACGACGCAAGAAAAAAGGGAATAAAAATCGATATTGAAGCAATTTCAAAAGAAACCGGACTTCCGGCAATCGGAATTTCCGCCGGAAATTTTGAAGGCATGGACGAACTCGAAAATGCTGTTTTCGATCTTGCGGAAGGAAAACTGAAAACAGATTTTGTTCCTGTACGCTATCCTAAGGCAATTGAGCACGCGATTGAAATTCTTTCGCCCGCTCTTGAAAAATTCGGTTTCAAAGGTGCTTTTGCTCCTCTCCGGATCCTTGAAAAAGAACCGGGTTTTCTCGGTGAATTCGAAAAAAGATTCGGCAAAATCGAAGAAAACGAAACTTTGAGCACAGCTCTTCGGAAAGCGGAAAAGATTTTTTCGGAAGAAGGTCCCGAAGAGGATTTTTCCGATAAAATCGCCGCTTGTTCGGCTTTCCGCGCGGAGGAAATTTTTCTTTCATCTGTGAGTTTTTCCGAAAACAAAACAAAAAACCGCGACAGCAGAATCGATTCCGTGCTCACCGGAAAATATCTCGGAATACCGGCGATGCTCATTCTTTTCGGGTTCATCTTCTGGCTTACCGTTTCCGGCGCAAACTATCCTTCAAAGCTTCTTTCTGAACTGTTTTCCGGAATCGGAACGGCTTTCGAAAGCCTTTTAGAAAAAGTCGGCGTTCCTTTGGTGCTCAAAAGTTTCCTCGTTGACGGAATCTGGAACGTCCTGAGCTGGGTCGTTGCGGTAATGCTTCCGCCAATGGCGATTTTCTTCCCGCTTTTCACCTTTCTTGAAGATATCGGATATCTTCCGAGAGTTGCTTTCAACCTTGACCGCGGGTTCAAATCCTCCGGTGCCTGCGGAAAGCAGGCGCTGACCATGCGGTTGGTTTATAACGGAAATTTTTTGCATATATTTTCCCGGAGGTGCTTTTTTTGAAATATTCCGCGGCGCTTTATATGCGTCTTTCAAAAGAGGACGGCAAAAAAGATTCCGGAAGCATAGGTTCCCAAAGGGAAATTCTTCGTAACTTTGCCGCAGAAAACGGCTTTGAAATCTTCGGGGAATATATTGACGAAGGTTTTTCCGGAACGAATTTTGAAAGACCTGCTTTTAAAAAGATGCTTGAAGATGTTGAAAACGGAAAAATAAACCTTATTCTTACAAAAGATCTTTCCCGCCTTGGAAGGGATTATATTTCCGCCGGGCAGTTTACCGAAATTATTTTCCCTTCGAAGGGAATCCGCTATATTGCGGTCACCGACGGTTACGATTCGGAAAATTCCCCGGACGATTTTATCCCTTTTAAAAATATCGTTAACGAAATGTACGCAAGGGACATAAGCAGAAAAATCCGTTCCGCTTTTGAAGCAAGAATGAAAAACGGGGATTTCATCGGTCCTTTTGCGCCTTTCGGCTATCGCCGCTCGCCCGAAAACCGCCATAAACTTATAATCGACGAAAAAACTGCGGAAATTGTAAAAAGAATTTTTTCGGAAAGTGCAAATGGAAAAACTCCCCGGAAAATCTGCCTTGAACTTGATTCCGAAGGAATTCCGACTCCCCTTGATTTCCGGAAGAATCTTCCGAAAAGCAGAAACTGGAACAGCGCGACTGTTCTTAAAATTTTACATAACCCTGTCTATCTCGGACATCTTGAACAGGGAAAAACTTCAAAAATCTCTTTCAGAAGCAAAATTTCGGTAAACGTTCCGAAAGAAAAACGTTTCTTTTCGGAAAACACCCACGAAGCAATAGTTGATGAAGAAACTTTTATTAAGGCGAACAGAAGATACCGGAATTCCTCTTTTTGAGGCAAGGGCAGCAAGTAAAAAAAGAGCCTCCGGCGCGGCCGCCGAAGGCTCTTTTTTTGTTAGTTTGAGAGTATTATTTCATAATTATTTGCTGTTTTCAGCGTTGATATCTTCAAAAACTGAAAGAACAGGTTCAACATCTTTGCCTTTAATATGGCGGTCGATATAGTTCTGGGTGATTTTATAAACTATCGGGCAAAGAACAAGAACACCGATAAGGTTGGGGATCATCATAAGGCCGTTGAAGGTGTCGGAAATATCCCATGCAAGGGAGGAATGGAGCATAGGGCCGATGAAAATTGCGGAAACGAAAATAACTTTATAGATAATGGTGGATTTGGTTCCGAAGAGATATTCCCATGCTTTGGTTCCGTAAACACTCCAGCCAAGAGTGGTGGAATATGCGAAGAGCATGATTGCGATTGCGATGAACATGGAACCTGCTTTTCCGAAAAGGGTTTCGAAAGCCGCACCGGCAAGAGCGGAAGAGCTTATTCCTTCAACAAGGATAGCACCGGTTTCAAGGTCAACAACGCCGGAGGAAAGAATTGTGAAAGCGGAAAGAGTGCAGACGATCATGGTATCGACAAATACCTCGAAGATACCCCACATACCCTGTTTAACGGGTTCTTTAACGTTGGAGCAGGAATGTACCATTACGGAAGAACCAAGGCCGGCTTCGTTGGAGAAAACGCCGCGTTTGCATCCCTGGGTAACAACTTCTTTCATTGCAATACCTGCAAAACCGCCGGCTGCAGCTTCAATTCCGAATGCATTGCTGAAGATGGAACCGAAAACAGCTCCGAACATATCGATGTTGGAAATGCAGATTGCAAGAGAACCGATAATATAAAGAACTACCATTCCGGGAACGAGTTTTTCGGTAACTGCCGCGATTCTTTTAAGACCGCCGACAATAACAAGTGCGGAAAGGATTACGAATGCAATACCTGTTGCCCAGTTCGGAACGTTGAATGCGGAACTGAGGTTAACAGCGATGGAGTTCATCTGGCTGAGGTTACCGATACCGAAGGAAGCAAGAAGGCAGAAGCAGCAGAAAAGAACAGCAAGAATTGCACCGATCCATTTGCATCCTTTTTTTGCACCGAGACCGTCTTTAAGGTAATACATTGCGCCGCCGCACCATTCACCTTTAATATTTTTACGGCGATAGAAAATACCAAGAACGTTTTCGGAATAGTTGGTCATCATACCGAGAATTGCCGCAATCCACATCCAGAAAATAGCTCCGGGTCCGCCGAGGACAATTGCAGTTGCAACACCGGCAATGTTACCTGTACCGACTGTTGCAGCAAGAGCGGTGCAAAGAGACTGAAACTGGGAAATATTGCGTTTATCGGATTTATCCGTTACGTTCTTATCGGTAAAAATCGAACCGATTGTTTCTTTCATCCAATGTTTAAAATGAATAAACTGGAAACCTTTGTTAACAACGGTGCAGATAAAACCTGTTCCGAGAAGAAGTGCAAGACCAATCGTTACCCAGACGAAGGTGTTGATAACTCCGTTGACTTCAGCTACTTTTGCAATAAATTGTTCCATGATTTTTCTCCTTTTCCTCAAAAAAAACAAAACAGCGAAAAATCCGAAAGACGGAAAATTCGCTGTGAACCATAAACCAATAACAAAACCGCAGGGGGCTGCCCCGGTAAAAGCTATCGAAAAAACTGTCCTTTTGCCTGAGAGATTCGTTCCCGATCAAAACAGGAACTTGCACCTTCGGCACCCGCGCTTGGCGAACTTCTCCAGTCCTTCATCCGTCCGCAGTCCCCATTCCTTCCGGAACGCCTGAGAGTGTTGCTCCTTCGGCAAGCTTTTGCTTTTTCCTGCAGACTTCATCTGACGCTATTCAATTTGATGTGATGAGTATAACGCAGTTCGATGAAAAAATCAATAGTTTTTGCAAAAAAAGTTTTAGCAATTTAAAGTGTGATTTCACATTAACCAACCATGTGCATGGGAATCGGCTGCGGAGCGGTCGGCGTTACCGGCGCAAGAATAATCGATTCACCGAGGGAAAGGCTTGTTGCAATCATTACAAACAGCTTCATGCCCTGCAACGGGCGGCTTCCGGCAATAATTGCGCTCATCGCAATGTTTTTTACTGATTCATCGGTGCTCGGTTCGGCGATTCTAACTTCCTTCATCGCTTTTTCCGTGCTCATTACGTTCCTTGTTTCAAAAATTCTTTCAAAAACGGTGCTCAAAGGAATTCCCGCAAGCTTTACCCTTGAACTTCCGCCCTATCGTATGCCGAAAATCGGTAAGATTCTTTTGCGTTCGGTTTTTGACAGAACCTTAAAAATCCTTTTCCGGGCGGTGATTGTTGCGGTTCCCGCCGGCGCGGCAATCTGGCTGTGCTCAAATTTAACAATCGGCGGAGAAACTGTGCTCGGAATCCTTTCAGATTTTCTTGAACCTTTCGGAAAGGTTTTTGGTCTTGACGGAACGGTTCTTTCCGGGTTCATTCTTTCCCTTCCGGCAAATGAAATTGCACTTCCGATAATGGCTATGGGATATTCCGGCGGAACTCTTTCGGAACTCGGTTCACTTTCGGAAACCGCGGCACTTTTTTCCTCAAACGGTTTTACCGCAAAAAACGCCCTTTGCACAATTATTTTCTTCCTTTTCCATTGGCCCTGCGCAACAACGATTATTACCGTATGGAAAGAAACGAAAAGCGCAAAATGGACCGCACTTTCAATCCTTGTTCCTCTTTTGACCGGGCTTTCCCTTTGCCTTTCGGTAAATATTGTTTCAAAACTGCTTTTATGAAAGGCAAAAAGCCTTGATATTTATTTAAAAGATGTTATAATATGATAGAAAGGGTGGTGTTTTTTATGGCATTCGTTGAGAAAAAACGTTGGCTTTTCCTCGGTCTTCCGTTTACCTTCACAAAATATACGGTAACCGAAGAACAAATCACGATCAATTCCGGTTTTTTCACAAGAATTGAAAACGATTGCTATATGTACAAAATCCAGGATACGGTTCTTTCCGTTTCCCTTTTCCAAAGAATTTTTGGAATTGCCACCGTTGTCTGCAAAACAAGCGACGTTACCCACGGACAGCTTGTTCTTAAAAACATCAAAAACGCAAAGGCAATCAAGGACTTCATTGTTGAATGTTCCGAAGAACAGCGCCTTAAGAGAAGAACGATCAACACGCTCAATATCGACGCCGACGTTGACGGCGAAATCGACGAGCTTTGATAAAAAGAAAGGAACGATTCTGAAATGACCAATTTTTCCGTTGTTAAAGGCAATATCGTCAATATGAAAGTTGATGCAATCGTTAACGCAGCAAACACCAGCCTCCTCGGCGGTGAAGGCGTTGACGGCGCAATCCATGCCGCAGCAGGTGCAGAACTCATCAGCTGCTGCAGAAGAATCGGCGGATGCAAAACCGGCGAAGCTGTTATCACCCCCGGTTTCAAACTTGACGCAAAATACATCATCCATACCGTAGGTCCCGTCTGGAACAACGGTCTTACCAACGAAGCAGAACTCCTTCGTCAGTGCTACATCAAATCTCTCGATCTTGCTGTTGAATACAACTGCAAAACCGTATGCTTCCCTTCCATTTCCACCGGCGCATACCGCTTCCCCCTTGCAAAAGCAGCAGAAATTGCAATCAACACCATCCTTGAATATCTTGAACAGGACACCTGCCTTGAAGACGTCCGCATGGTTTGCTTCGATTTCAACACCAAAGCAGCTTACGACAAAGTAATGCGCGCTCTCGGAAGACTTGAAGACGAAGAATAATTTTTGAGCAAATAATTAACTCCCCTTCGGAAACGAAGGGGAGTTTTTTTAATTTATATTCCGAGTTCTTTTTCAATTTCCGCCATAAGAATGCTTGGGCGGATATCAAGGGCATCGCTTAATTTAAAAAACGTTTCAAGGGTCGGTTTTCTTTCGCCCCTTTCAATTGCGCTTAAATGAGTTCTTCCGATTCCCGCAAGTCCGCTTAAAACTTCCTGGGAAAGTCTTTTTTCTTCGCGGATACGCTGTATAACTTTTCCGACAGCAACCGAATCAAGCATAAAAAATCACCTTACCTTTAAAACAAGTTTAAGATAATTTTTCCGCTTTTATGAACACATATGTTGTCAATTGAACACAAATGTGTTAGAATATATCCGGGCGTTGCTATTATTTTCTTTTTGTGATAGTATTTAGCCAAGATAAGATTTTTAAAAGAGGTGTTTTCTGTGAAAAAAATCATTTCTGTTATTCTGGCGCTTGTTTTTGCTTTTTGCTTTTCGGTAAATGCCTTTGCCGAAACGGTTGAACTTGAGGAATATAAACTTTCACTTGAAGTTCCCGAAGGCTGGTACGCCGTTACAAAAGATACTCCCGAAGATTCCGAGATTTTTGAGTATTATGTTTATTATGATGCAGCAATGGAACTTTTTGAAGAATACGGAATTGCGGCTTATATTATTTCCGAAGACGGTTATTCAGAAATATTTTTTGAACTCATCCAAACTGAAATTTATGAAGAATTTGGTGAACTTTCAAAAACCAGACTTGAAAAATACATGAAGGAAATCGAGGAAGAATGGATAAGCTACGGTTATGAAAACTGTTCCGTTTCCGTTCATGAAGGCGAAGTCACAACTTTTGTCACAGTAAATTATGATTATTACGAGGCCGGTTCCAAGGTTTACGGACTTGATTACATAGGTTATATTGACGGAATTTACTGCGTTATTTCTTTCTATGATTATGAAAAACCGATTTCCGAAAGCGAAACCGAACTTATGAATAAACTTACGGACAGCATCATCAGCGAAAACGTTGTTCCCGAAAACAATTCTTCAAATTCCGGCGCAGTAAGAGCTCTTATCAAATCCGTACGCCGTCTTGTGCCCGTTGTTATCGCTTTGGTTGCCGGTTTGGTTGCAAAAGCAAAAGGTCTTTTCGGCAAAAATAAAAAATCTTCTGCAGAAGCAGAAGTTCCTTCTTTTGATGCAACCGAAATAAAAACCGAATCTTCCAAACAAATTGATAATAATTTTGAAGACGATTTATCGGCGAACATTTCCGAAAGCGGTTTCTGCTGTTCTTCCTGCGGTTCTCCTCTTTCCGAAGACGATAAATTCTGTCCCCTTTGCGGTAAGAAAATCAAATAAATAAAAGAGAAAAAAGGAACGGTTTATACCGTTCCTTTTTTTAACGGGTTACAATCCCTCTTCCCGCCTGCGGTGAAAGATAATAAAAAAAGCCCGCTCTTCCGGGCGGGCCTTGTTTTTTTAAATTAACCTTTAAGACCTCTGGACTGGCGGTCCATATCCTCGACAACGATATCGAAGATTTCGCCTTTGGTTGCGCAATATTCAAGCACTTTCCAAGGGGTGTTGGTGTGGTAATGGAGTTTGATGAGTTCTTCATCGCCGACTACGATAAGGCAGTCGCCGGGGATTTCTTCCATAAGATAATCATGGATTTCGTCTTCATCAAGGTCGGTTCCTTCGATGAGGAGCTGGGTGTCATATCTGTATTCGGTCTCTTCCATTTAACTGGTCCTCCTTATTTTTCTTCGGCAGCTTTTGCTGCTGCTTTCTGTGCTTCATATTCGTCACGTTCGCGGCAGATCTGTGCCATAACTTCTTTGATAGCTTCTTTTCTTGCCTCGTCGGTTACGGTGCGCTGAACTCTGCCTTTGGATTCGTCGATTTCGCGGCCGCGGCTTTCGCTGTAAACTTCGCCGGGAAGACCCATTCCGCAGGTAAGAGCGGTAAGAAGTGCGTTGCCTTCGGCTCTTGCTGCGTCAACAAAGCCGGATTCAAAGCCTACTTCGTCCCTTTCAACAATAGGGGTATAAACATGGGGAGAAACGGTTGCGTCTTCGCTTACTGCGCCTTTGGTTACCATCTGGAGAAGAACAACGCGGATAGCGTCGGTTCTGTTGGGGGTAACTGCGTTGCCGAGAGCGGCTTTGGTGAGTGCGTGAAGAGTCATATGTTCATTTTCCCAAAGAATTTCCATAAGCTCGCGCTGAGTTCCTGTAAGTCTGATCATTTATAATTCCTCCGTGAGTAAATTAAAAATCATTTTAAAAATTTTAAGGTTACACTATATTATAACACTTTTTTTCCGCTTTGCAAATATTATATTACGGAACCGCCGTTTATATTAAGAACGGCACCGGTCATATATGAAGCTTTTTCGCTTGCGGCAAAGAAAACCGCTTCGGCAATTTCTTCCGGTTTTCCGATATATCCAAGGGCGGATTCTTCCGCAACCGCTTCCATATCCTCTTTGCTGAAACGGGCGTTCATTTCCGTGTCAACAGCACCGGGCGCAACGCAGTTGACGCGGATTCCGGAAGGACCGAATTCCTTTGCCATAGCTTTTGTATAGCCTATTACCGCGGCTTTTGTTGCGGAATAATGACATTCGCAGGAACCGCCGGTAACTCCCCAGATTGAAGAAATATTGACTATCGAACCGCTCTGGTTTTTAATCATATTTCCGAGAGCACGTTTTGAACAGTTGAAAACACCTTTTACGTTTACTCCGAAAATGCGTTCCCATTCCTCGTCGCTGCAATCCTGAAAAAGTCCGAAGGTCGAAATTGCGGCATTGTTGACAAGAACCGAAACTTCGCCCATTTCCTTTTCTATTTCATCGAACATCCGGCATACGGCGCTGTAATCCGAAACGTCGGCGCAAAAAGACTTTCCGCCGATTTTTTCCGCAAGAGCTTTTGCTTTTTCTTCGCTTTTTTCAAAGTTCACCGCAACGGCATAACCTTCCGCGGCAAATTTTTCGCATATCGCTTTTCCGATTCCGCGGCTTCCGCCGGTTACAAGAACGACTTTTTTCAAAAGCGCAGCCTCCTTTAATAAAATACATTTATAATAATATCATGCCAAAGCTTTTTTAGCAATTGTTATTTTCTCCGAATGGTGCTATACTCATTTTATAAAAGGCAAAGGGAGGTTTTTCCCATGTTACCCACAAAACGTCTTTTTGACGAAGATGCATACCTTACAGAATTTGAGGCGAAAGTTCTTTCCTGTACCGAAACGGAAACGGGTTTTGAAATGGTTTTTGACCAGACCGCCTTTTTCCCGGAAGGCGGCGGCCAGTTTCCAGATAAAGGAACTTTGAACGGAATCGAAGTTCTTGACGTTCAGGAAGATAAAGAAGGTCTTATCCACCATTTTACAAGAATCGGTTTTGCTCCGGGCGAAAAAGTTTACGGAAAGATCGATTGGCTCCGCCGTTTTGATTTCATGCAGCAGCACAGCGGCGAACATATCTTTTCCGGAATCGCCCATTCAAAATTCGGCGCCACCAACGTCGGTTTCCATCTCGGGCTTGACGAAACGACTATAGATCTTGATGTTCCGCTTAACGAAGAACAGGTTTTTGAAATCGAAACCGCCGCAAACAAAGCGGTTTATGAAAACGTTCCGTTTATGATAAGCTATCCTTCCGAAGAGGAACTGGAGGTTCTTCCGTACCGCAGCAAGAAAAAACTTTCCGGAAAAATCCGTATCGTAACCGTTCCCGGTTATGATATCTGCGCCTGCTGCGGAACTCATGTTAAAACCGCCGGCGAAATCGGAATAATAAAAGTAACCGCTTTTCAAAATTATAAAGGCGGAACAAGGCTCTTCATGCTTTGCGGAAAACGTGCTTTTCTTGATTACCAGTCAAAAAACCGCGACCTTATAAAAGTCACAAATTCCCTTTCTGTAAAACCGAACGAACTTTGCCTTGCGGTGAACCGACTTGAAAACGAAATCACCGAACGCAAAATTTATGAATCCGCGCTTAAAAAAGAACTCTTTGCTCTGAAGGCGGAAAAACTCGGAACAGGCGAAAAAATCTGCGTTTTTGAGGAAGGAATGACCCCGGACGAACTCCGCAGATATTGCCTCAATCTTTCGGAAAACTTTAAAATCGCGGCGGTTTTTAACGGAAAAGAAGGAGATTATAAATATGCGGTTTCCTCAAAAACCGAAAACTGCGCAGTGATTGCAAAAGAAATAAACGCAAAATTTTCCGGAAGAGGCGGCGGAAAATCCGAACTTGTTCAGGGAGGATGCGCCGGAAAAGCTTCGGAAATAGAGGATTTTTTCAACAATATGTAAATTAATATCATTTATATACCTAAAGTAAATGAAAAGAGGGCAAAAACATGGATAACTATGAAGTTTCAAAAATCGTAAAAAAACATCTTTCCAAAGAATTCAGTTGCACCGAAAACGATTTTGATTCCTATAAAATCGTTGTTACCGAACTTAAAGAAAGCGGAAACAAAGCAATGAAGGCTGCCTGCTTCGGCGGAAGCGCAATTTTTTCCGTACTTCCGAAAATGGTTCCGGACTTCAAAAGAATCTTCGAAGGCAAAAATCCCGATTGGATTTTTGAGACAAATTCCCTCATAATGCTTGCGGAAATTCTTTATCTCCACGGCCATACTATTGATGATATGTACCAGTACAGTGTTCCGGATTTCAATCTTCCGAAAACCGAAGCTAAATATGATATTGAAATAATCGAAAACGGTTTCGATAAATTCAAAAGCGAACCCCTTGCAAAAGAAGTTTTTGATCTTGAAAGCCACGGACCGATCGTCCTTATGCTCCGCGCAAAGAAAAACGGAAAAACAATCGCCGTTGCCGGAGCTTATGACGAAGGCGATTCCCTCTGGCAGATAAATCTTGCCGTTGCCGAGGAAGAACGTTTCGGCTTTGCCGGCGAAAACGTTCTTGCGGTAATCAAGGACGCAATTATCGGAAAAGGCAAAATCCCCTATTTCGGCGGTCCATTCTGCAAAATTTCCCCGAACACCGCAAATTCCGCAGGCTTCTTCCCCTGCTGGACCCAGATCGTTTCAAGACCGAGAGAGGACGAATTCCTCAATCTTCACGGAACAAGATAAATTTTTTCAAAAATAAGGGCGGAAATTTCCGCCCTTATTTTTTTACTTATTTCTGTTAATATATTGACATTCTCAACAATATATTGTATCATATGATACAGAAAAGGGGCGATTTTATGACAGCAGGCGACCGCGAAGCTTTTTTGAAAAGCAAGCTTTTTTCAAAACTTGAAATTGAACGCTTTAAGGCGGATATGAAAATCATCACCGCAAAAAAAGGCGAAACAATTATGACCGAAAATAATTTCAGCCGCTGTCTTGCCCTTGTTTTAAAAGGCAGGGCTTCTGTTTCAAAAATCGGTCTTGACGGAAGGCGGACAATTATAAACCGCTTTTCCGAAGGGGACGTTTTCGGAATGGCAACCCTTTTCTTCGAAGAAGAGGAATATCCTTCCGAAATAACCGCGGAAAATTCCCTTCGGCTTGCGGTTTTTCCGAAGGAAACAATCGAAAAAGCCTTCTTCGAATATCCGGATTTTGCAAAGGCGTATGTTGTTCTTCTTTCGGAAAAAATTCACTTTCTCAACAAAAAACTTTCCGCTTTTTCCGAAGGTGAAGCGGCAGAAAAGCTTCTCCGCTGGATAAAGAATTTTTCAAACGGCGAAAACGAATTTTTTCTTCCCTGTTCCGTTTCAAAACTTGCCGGAATGCTCGGAATCGGAAGAGCTTCCGTTTACCGCGCTTTTGATACCCTTTCCGAAAGAGGCATTATTCGGAAAGACGGCAAAAAGATTGTAATATTAAAGCCCTGAGCGGCTGTTTTATATGGAGGAAACAAAAATGAAAAAACTGCTTTCCCTTATCCTTGCGCTTATTATGATCATGAGCATGGCTGCGTGCTCAAACGAAGCAACCGACCCCAATCCCGAAGAAACCAACAACCCCGAAACCCCTTCCGATACCGAACCGGAACTTGAAACTCCCGTTTCAGATGAATTCATCGGCGCCGACGTGAATGTCGGAATGCTCAAAGGACCCACCGGAATGGGCGCCGCCTGGCTTATGGATCAGGATGAGCAGGGACTTACCCTCAACAACTACGAATTCACCGTTGCCGGCGGTCCGGATGAACTTACCGGCCAGCTTATTCAAGGCGGACTCGATATTGCCGCTCTCCCCACCAACGCAATCGCATCCCTTTATAATAAAACCGAAGGCAAAATCGTATGCCTCGGAGTAAACACTCTCGGCGTTCTTTATATCCTTGAGAACGGTGAAAGCATTTCGAGCATCGAGGACCTCAACGGAAAGACTATCCTTGCTTCCGGAAAAGGCAGCACCGCAGAATCCGTGCTCATTCATCTTATTGCAAAAAGCGGAATCGGCGCCGATATCCATTGGGCAAGCGAACATACCGAAGCCGCAACCCTTGCGCTTACCGGAGAATACGATATTGTAATGCTTCCGGAACCTTTTGTCACCAACGTAACGGCAAAAAACGAAAATTTCCGCGTTGCGCTTGACCTTTCCGAAGAATGGAGAAAACTCACCGGTGAAGATATGACCATGGGCGGAATTGCTGTCCGTAAGGAATTCCTTGAACAGAACCCCGAAGCCGTTGCGGAATTCATTGCAGATTACGCAGAAAGCATTGAATTCACAAACTCCGCACCCGCGGAAGCAGGCGTTCTTATCGAAAAATACGGAATTGCAGCCGCCGCTGTTGCGGAAAACGCAATTCCGAGATGCAATATCGTCTGGCTTTACGGCGAAGAATACAAAACTGTGCTCAAAAACTTCCTCACCGTTCTTTTTGAAGCAAATCCGAACTTTGTCGGTGGAAAACTTCCCGCAGAGGATTTTTACGGCTGATTTTCTGAGCACCGATTATTACGAAAGGAGTGAGAAGAAAAATGAAGAAAGCTTTTTATTCCGCCGCAGCTGCCGGATTCTGGATAATCCTTTGGGAAATAATATATCTTGCGGTCGGGCAAAGCATTCTTGTGCCTTCTCCCCTTTCGGTTTTTCAAAAGCTTTGTGAACTTGCGGTGCTCAAAGATTTCTGGGTTTCCGTTGCGACTTCCCTTTTCCGGGTCGTTTCCGGGCTTTTTTGCGGAACGCTGCTCGGAACGGTCCTTGCGGTGCTCACCGCAAGATCGAAACTTCTTCGTTTCTTCTTTTCTCCCGCAATACACGTTATAAAATCCACCCCCGTTGCCTCCTTTATCATCCTTGCGATACTCTGGCTCAGCGTTGAAAACGTTCCCGCCTTCACCGCCATGCTCATTGTTCTTCCGACCGTCTGGGCAAATACGGAAAAAGGTATTCTTTCCGTTGACAAAGACCTTTTGCAGATGGGAAAAGCCTTCGGACTTTCAAAAAAAGAAAGTTTTCTGCGGATAACTGTTCCTTCGGTAAAACCGTTTTTTATCGCCGCGCTCAACAGTGCCGTCGGAATGGCTTGGAAAGCCGGAATTGCCGCGGAGGTAATCTGTCCCCACGGAAAATCCCTTGGCGCCGCGCTTCAGGATTCGAAAATCTATTTCAATACTGTGGACACCTTTGCGCTCAGCGCCGCCGTTGTTATTTTAAGCGTTCTGCTTGAAAAAGCAATTCTTGCAGTTACTTCGAAAGGAGGACGCAAAAATGCCTGAATTAAGAAATGTCGATTTTTCCTACGGAGAAAAAGCTATTCTTAAAAATTTTTCTTTTTCGGTAAACGAAGGAGAAACCACCGCCGTTCTCGGTCCTTCCGGTTTCGGAAAAACGACTCTTCTTGAACTTTTTGCGGGATTTTTGAAACCGCAGAAAGGCGAAATTGTTCCTTTTTGCGAAAAGCCGGTTTTTATTTTTCAGGAAGACAGACTTCTTCCCTGGTTCAGCGTTCTTGAAAATATGACCGCGGTCAACATTGAAAAGAAAAAGGCTCTTCTTTATCTTCAAAAAGTCGGTCTTTCGGATTCTTTGGATAAATATCCGGAAGAACTTTCCGGAGGAATGTGCCGCCGCCTTGCAATTGCAAGAGCCCTTGCCTTCGGCGGAAACTGTTTCCTTTTTGACGAACCTTTGCGCGGACTTGATATAAAAACCTCGGCGGAAATTCTTGAACTTATAAAGGCTGAAACCGCCGGAAAAACCGCACTCGTTATAACACACAGTCCGAACGAGGCATTTTCTCTTTGTGAAAGAATCGTTGTTGTCGGAAAAAATCCGCTTGAAATCCTTGCGGATAAAAAAAGAAGCGATTTTCCTGATGAAAAGGCGCTTGCCGATTTTCTTGAAACTGTAATAAAATAAAAAAGGATATCCGTTTTCGGATATCCTTTTTTGTTATCTGAGAGAAGAAAGGATTATTTCGACCGGAGAAAAAGTTCCTCCCGGGATTTCCCCGGAAAAAGAACCGACGGAAAGTTCTGTTTTGTCTGTTCCCGCAACCGGAAGCAGAATCGAAACGGAAGTACCTTCGCCGATTGTGCTTTTTATTTTGAATCTTCCGCCGCTTTTAACCGCAAAATGATGCGCAAGAGTAAGCCCGAGACCCATTCTTTTCTTCCCGGGAATTTCTCCTTTTACGAAAAACGGTTCTGTGCAACGGATGATCGTTTCTTCGTTCATTCCGATTCCGTTGTCGCTTACCGTAATTTTAACAAATTTGCTTGTTTTTGAAACGGAAACTTTGATTTTTCCGTTTTTGGAAATGTTTTCCGCCGCATTCAGCAGAAGATTCAGCGCGGCATAGAAAAATCTTTCCCTGTCAATATCGACAAAGATATTTTCCAACGGGACTTTGCAGGAAAACGAGATCCCTTTGTTTTTAATAAAAGGTCTTGCTTTTTCGCAAAGAACCGAAACGATATTACAGATTTCCGTTTTCTGGTTTTTATAATTTTCGGTTCCGGAAACGGCTTCAAAATATTCGTTCATTTCCTGGGTGCTTCGAAGAATCATCCATCCGGCTTTGTTTATTTCGCCGGAAACTTCGGAACATTCCTCCGGAAGTTTAAGCGTTTCAAAAAACTGGTTATGAACGTATCCGTAAATCTGTTCTTTTGCACAAACCGAAAGAAGCGCCGCTTTTTCGCTTGGGATATTTTTACCTGATTTAAGTCTTTTATATTCCATATAACACACCAACTGTAAATTTTATACAAATATAATATCTTGAATCATCAAAATAAACAAGTCTTTTTGTCAACTTGACTAAAACAAATGCTTTGGAAAAGAATTTTTAGTGAATGAATGCAGAATAATCGAAAATCTCTTGTTTATATTAACGAAATATTATAAAATGGTACCTGTAAAAAATTGATTTATGGAGGTAATCCCAAATGATCAGAATTGGTATCAACGGCTTCGGCCGTATTGGCAGACTTGTTTTCCGCATTGCTGCCGCACAGCCCGAAAAATTTGAAATTGTTGCAGTTAACGATCCTTTTATCGATCCCGACTACATGGCTTACATGGCAAAATATGACACTGCACAGGGCAGATTCAACGGCGAAATTTCCGAAAAAGACGGCAAACTTGTTGTCAACGGAAGAGAAGTTAAAGTTTACGGTTTCAAAAACCCCGAAGAAATTCCGTGGGGCGAAGACGGCGTTGAATACGTCATCGAAGCAACCGGCGTTTTCAAGGAAGTTGACACCTGCCAGGCTCACCTTAAAGCAGGCGCAAGAAAAGTTGTTATCACTGCTCCTTCCAAAACTGCTCCTATGTTCGTAATGGGCGTTAACAACACCACTTACACCACCGATATGGAAGTTGTTTCCAACGCTTCCTGCACCACCAACTGCCTTGCTCCTCTTGCAAAAGTTATCAACGATAACTTCGGCATCAAAGACGGCCTTATGACCACCGTTCACGCAGTAACCGCAACCCAGAAAACCGTTGACGGTCCTTCCAAAAAAGACTGGAGAGGCGGCCGTGCTTCCTGCGGTAACATCATTCCTTCTTCCACCGGCGCTGCAAAAGCAGTTGGCAAAGTTATCCCTGCTCTTAACGGCAAACTTACCGGTATGGCATTCCGCGTTCCCACCATCGACGTTTCTGTTGTTGACCTTACCGTTAACCTTGAAAAACCCGCAACTTATGACGAAATCTGCGCTGCAGTAAAAGCTGCTTCCGAAGGCGAACTCAAAGGCCTTCTTGCTTACACCGAAGACGCTGTTGTATCTTCCGACTTCCTCGGCGATCCTCACGGTTCCACCTTCGACGCAAAAGCAGGTATCGCACTTACCGATACTTTCGTAAAACTTGTTGCATGGTACGATAACGAATGGGGTTATTCCAACAACGTTCTTAAACTTACCGAATACATCGATTCCGTCGATAAAGCATAATTTGCAAGCAAACCAAAAAGCCTTCCGAAAGGGAGGCTTTTTTCTTTCCCGGAGGGCAGGCTCCCTTGTGTAAAGGGAGCTGTCACCGAAGGTGACTGAGGGATTGTTTTTTACGGCAGCTTTTATTTCTTAATTCTTTCTTAAATTTTTCTTTTTTCCTTGCAACAAAAACACGATTTTGATACACTTAATATATAAAGGAGGGATTTTTATGTATAAGGAAATCAAATGTTTAAGATGCGGGAAAATAATGGAATTTATCAAAAGGTCTCCTCTTCAGCTTGGAAGAGACACCGGTTTTTTCAGCGATTCTCAGCAATGGGCAACCGGTTTTTTGAACTGTGATATCTATTTTTGTAATAACTGCGGCGAGTTCCATTTTTTTAAACACGAAGACTGCCCAAAAGAAGAAAAGGTAAAATGTAAATGGTGCTGCCAAATGGTTGACCCCTCCTATCCTCATTGTCCCGAATGCGGTCACAAAGAAGGTGACAAATGGTGATGAAAAAACTTTCTCTCGTTCTCGGAATCTTCTGTGCCGTTTTTATGATTCTTTGGTTTTCCGGAATTCTTCCGAAGGCCGCGGCAAAATCTGTTGCGGAAAAATATATAAAAAACGAAGTGCTCTACGGCGAACAATACCATGCGGAATACGCCGAATATTCCCCGGCACATGACAGCTATTTCGTCTATTTCAGCGGCGGCCCCAACCCTTCCGGCGAAATGGGAACAACAAGACATATCGGAGTCTATTACCGCTTCTTCCCTTTCTTTGTCTGGTACGATTCAATGTATCCCGGCTGAAAAACCGCATAAATAAGCCATTTTTCGTTTTTGCTGTATGTATATTATATAATTTACAGTATAATATTTTATAATATAATCTATTAAAAACCGCCTTTTCCGGGGCGGTTTTCTTGCTTTTTTACAAAGAATAGAATATAATTACTTCAACAACTATGACTCCGAAAGGCGGTTTTTCCTTTGGAAATAAATGAATATCAGAAGCTCGCAATGGTAACTCTTAATAAGGAACTCGGCAAAAAAGAAGTTCTCACAAACTCCGTAATGGGTCTTTGCGGCGAAAGCGGCGAAGCCTGTGACATTGTAAAAAAGCATCTTTTCCACGGTCATGAACTGGACCGGGACGCTCTTATAAAAGAACTGGGCGACGTTGCCTGGTACCTTGCGGAAGCCGCCACCGCTCTTGATATGGACCTTTCGGAAGTTCTTGAACGCAATATTGAAAAGCTCAGAAAAAGATATCCCGAAGGCTTTTCTTCCGAAAAATCGATCAACAGAACAGAATAAAAAGAGCTCCGCAAAGCGGAGCTCTTTTTTATTCATAATCCGGAATTTCTTCGTAAACTGCATAATCGGAAATATCTTTTGCTTTTTCAACGCTTCTTATAATTTCCCGAACAACTTTCGAATCGGTATTAAGCCTTGTTTCAAGCACGAACATATTGTAACCGTCCGACCAGAAAATTGCTTTCGTTCCGAAAGGGTCGCCTGTATATCCATCAAAACAAGGTTGGAATTCAATGCAGTAAAGTTCTTCGCCGTCAATTTCAAATACTGTTTCAGATACCTCGGTTCCCGCCGGAACGTTATATGCAATTGAAGCACCGTTATCATAATTCCAGGCAGGATATTGGAAGAAAATTGCAAAAAGGTTTTCGCCGTAATTGTCGAAAGTCATTATATTATAGGCTTCTCCCGCTTCTCCGCCGCAATCCGTCCAAGCTTCGTTTTCAACAAGATACATCGGAACATAATAATCATGTAGCATATGGTCGGAATCTGCCGCGACATCAATATCGAATTTTATTTGGTAACTGTCGCCGGAATATCCGCCGATGGCTTCCATGAAAACAAGATTGCCGCTGTTTACGGTGTTGAAAAAGCTTGCCGCGGCAACTGCTGTTACCGAAAAAGCAATTATTAAAACAGCGGCAATTAAAAGGCTTGTTTTTGCTTTAAAATTCCTTTTTGGTTTCTGTTCGCTTGCTTCAATTAATTCATCATCTATTTTTCCGATTGCAAAAATCAAATCATTGTTATCCATTAAAGAAAGCCCTCCTTTTCAAGATGTTCCCGGAGCTTTTTCCGGATTCTGTGCAAAATTACCGAAACGCGGTTTTCGGAAAAAGCATAGCGCCCTCCGATTTCCTTCGGAGATTCAAAAAAGAAATAGCGGCGGATAAAAATATTTCTTTCTTTTTCAGGAAGATTTTTTGCAAAATCATTTATAGCTTTTTCAAGTTCCGCCGCATCAAAACTTTCCTCGATGCTGTTTCCTGCCGGAATACATTCCGAAAGTTCATCAAAGGCGGCAACGCCTTCTTTTCCTCCACGCTTTTCGGCGAATTTTGCTTTAAGAGTATTCAGGGCGAGATTTCTTGTAATTTTCGCAAGAAAAATTTTAAGGTTTTCCGGTTTTTCCGGCGGAACTGAATTCCAAAGGCAAAGCAAGGCGGAATTCAGACATTCTTCCGAATCCTCCGGGTTTTTAAGAATGTTTTCCGCAACGGCTTTGCAATATGCTCCGTATTTTTCGGAAGTTTTTTCGATTGCTTCTTCGTTTCTTTTAAGATAAAGTTCAACTATTTCCGAATCCTTCATCCGGTCACCTCCTTCTTTCATTCTTATTGAAAAGCCTTTCACCTATAATGACAGATTTCATATCAAAATATTACAAAAAAATCCGCCCGAAGGCGGATTTTTTTATTTTAACTTGCAAGTATTCCGAATTTTTGTTTGACTCGGCGGAGTTTTGCTCCCCAGGAATCCGAAAGCAAAAGCAGGAAAATTACCGTTGCGGCGGAATGGATTCCGTCCGGAATAAGGCTTGTCACACAAAGGCTTATATAGCTTTGCCACGAAAGGCCATAGACAAAACCCGCTCCGTTCCAGATATTGAGAATCCAGCCGTAGATATATCCGACAGCTACCCCGAAAACGACCATCTGCCATTTCTTTTTAAGACAACCTGCTCTTGAAAGAAGACCCGCAAGAAAACCTATGAGTCCCCAGGCAAACATCTGCCAGGGAGTCCAGGGTCCTTGTCCGAAAAAGAGGTTCGAAGCAAGGGCAGCGATTGCACCTGTAAGAAAACCCGCTTCCGGTCCGAATACCATTGCGGTGATAATTATAATTGCGGAAGTCGGTTTAAAATGCGGAACAAAGGCAAATGCCGCCCTTCCGACTGCGGCAATGGCAGCCATTACCGCAAGAGGAATCCATTCCCTTGCCTGGGGCTTTTTCATTTCATAAAGCATAAGGAAAGGGATAAGCGCAAGGATAACCATCACCATGCTTATGAATCCGTAATTCTTCGCACCGGTTGCCATAAATGCCCAAAGAGCGGCGGGAAAAAGCAGACAGACGAAGAGAAAAGCCGCCTTTGTGCGGAAGTTTTTTAAAGAAGGCTTCTGCAAAGCTTTTCACCTTCTTCACAAGTTATGATATTCTGCACAAGATGTCTTGTCATGCGGCTTGCGGCGGTTGTATAGAAGCTGTTTTCGGAAAAGAACTTTTTCGGTGTTCCTTCGGAAACAATGTAACCGTCGAAGAAGAGCATGCAGTGGTCGGAATATTTTGCGCAGAATTCGATATCGTGGGTAACCATAAGAACGGTTTTTCCTTCGGAGGCAAGTTCCCGGAGAATTTTACCCATGTTTTCTTTTGAAAGAGCATCCATTCCCTTTGTGGGTTCGTCAAGAAGAAGAATCTTCGGTTCAAGAAGAAGAATCTTCGCAAGGGCGGCTTTTTGCATTTCGCCGCCGGAAAGGTCATAGGGATGGCGGTCGAGAAGAGAATCCACTTCCATTTTTTTCGCCATTGCAAGAACTTTTTCCGAAATTTCCGCTTTGGAAAGTTTCTTTCCGGTAAAAATTTCTTCAAGGTCGCGGCGAAGAGTTTCGAAAACGAAAAGGGATTGGGGGTTCTGGGGAAGGACAGCCATATTATGCTCGAAAAGTTCGACGCCTTTATATTTGCTCAGTTCTTTTCCGCAGATTTTAATGTTTCCCATGTTATATTTGCGTTTTTGGGAAAGTACGGAAAGCATTGTGGTTTTTCCGGCGCCGTTTCCGCCGAGAACGGAACAGATCTCGCCTTTTCTTACGGAAAGGGAAAGATCACGGAGAATCGGATCCGCGCCTTTTTCGTACTGAAACCAGACTTCGGAGGCATCGATGACTTTTTCTTCCGGTCTTTCCTGATTTTCAAGAACCGGGGATTCCGGGTGCTTTTCGGAAACAAGGCGGCTGAACCAGCTTCTGCCCTCAACAATGCTCAAAGGACATTCGCCTTTGAGGACGCTTCCGTACATTCTTGCGGGGGTCGGAAGAGCTTTATACATTCCCTCATGTTCTTCGGTTGCAAGATACTGTGCCATTTCCTGTGGCGGAAGGAATTTTTTAACTTCGCCGTTTTCCATAAGAAGAACTTTATCGGCATAACCGTAAACTTCCTCAAGGTTATGCTCGGTGATGATTATTGTTGTTCCGAGTTCAAGATTTATCTTGCGGACGTTTTCAAGAAATTCCCTTGCGGCAATGGGGTCAAGCTGGCTTGAAGGTTCATCAAGGATAAGAAGCTTCGGCTGCATAAGCATGATCGACGCAAGGTTGAGAAGCTGTTTTTGTCCGCCGGAAAGTTCGGCGGTTTTCTTTCTGAACCAGTTATGGATTCCGAAATAGTTTGCCATTTCGGCAACTCTGCTTCGGATAATCGGGGTTGCAACTCCGAGATTTTCAAGGCCGAAAGCAAGTTCGTGCCAGACCTTATCTGTAACGATCTGGGCGTCCGGGTTCTGCATTACAAAACCGATTTCGCCGGCGGTTCTCTCTTCCGGAAGGGAATAAACGTCCTCACCGTAAAATTCAATTTCGCCCCTTGTTGTTCCGAAAGGTTTAAGCTGGGGTTTTATGCTTTTTAAAAGAGTTGATTTTCCGCAACCGGAGGGACCGCAGACAACAATGAATTCACCTTCGTTAACGGTAAAACTGATATCGCGGAGAGCTGTTTCGTTGCCGACAGCATAATCGAAACCGAAGTTTTTTATTTTAAGAGCTTCCATTTCAAACCCTCCTTAATCTGAATTACCGCCGGTAAAATTCCAAGTGTTATATACAAAACGTAAATAATAATATCGATAAAATCAATTTCCGGGAACACCATTGCGGGATAAAACTCCATCGTTCCCCTTCCGCTTATATAAGTAAAAATCTCCGCGGCGAAAAGAACAAGTATCACCGCAAGCATTTTTGCGTCTTTTTTTCCGAAGCGGAAAATTGAAAAAGTGCTTCGTTTGTGCTGGCCGTAACCTCTTGCGCGCATTGAATCCGCGGTTATGACCGCATCTTCAAGCGCCCAGCTTACGAGGATCGAAAGAACCCTTGCGCCGGAACGTATTCTTTGTTTAACGCTTCCGCTTTTCCAGTCAAGTCCGATGCTTCTTTGGGAATCCGCAATGACTTTCACCTGTTCGATAAGCCGCGGAATAAGCGAAAGGGTCATTGAAACGATGAGAGCAATTGAAGGCAGAACTCTTCCGAAAATATAGATGAATTTATCGGAAGTCACAACGGTGTTGTAACAGGTGAACCAGACCACCGCCGCAAACATCATTCCGGCTGAAACGATTCCGTAAACGATCGCTTCAAGGGTGACGGGGTTATCGAAAAGATAACAAAGAATCGTTGCGCCCCTGTGGTTAAAAAGCGGGTTTGCAATAGCGATGAAAACAAACATCGGGATTCCGAAACCGAGAGTGGCAAGAACAGTTTTTCTTCCGTTTATCATTGCGGAAGCAAAAATTGCGCACAGCAAAGAAACCCCCACGAAAACCGGGTGGATAAAAAGAAGAGTTCCCGCAATAACCGCCGCAAAGTAAATGAAACTTACCCAGGGATGAAAAAGCGAAAGACCCGATTCTGTTTTAAGTTTCTTTACAGAATCCATTTGTTTGCTTCCTTTAAAAAATTAATGTCCGTAAGTATCTCCGACGTCTTCGCCGAGATCGCAGGTATAGATAACTTCGATTTTGTCGCCGCGTTCGATTTTATACTGTCCCATATTGAAGCTCGGGAACCAGCCGTTTACCTGATACATCCAACCGGAAAGAGGGCCGCAGTCAAATTCATAAAGGTTTGCAACGCCTTCGATGTAAGGAATTTTGGCCGTGCCGGTATATTCCATATGGATTTTGTTTTCTTTTACAACGGATGCAAGAACGTCAAAAACGGCTGCGCCGTCCTCATAGGAAACTTCAAAATCCTTGAGAATAATTCCGTCTTCCGGAAGAACGGAAAGCATTGAATCGGAAAGTTCGCCGCTTTCAATGGCGGTTTTGCAGGTTATGCTGATATAACAGATGTTTTCATCCGGGCGGTTTTCAAGTTCAACCTTTCCGGATTTCATTGCTTCTTTAAGTTCCTCTTCGGAAAGTTCCATGTTGTAACCTTCAAAACCGCTGAAGCTGTTGCCGGAAGGAAGGTCGCTTCCACAGCCGGAAAGAACCATTATAAAAACAAGCATTATTGCAAAAATCTTTTTCATTTTTCCAAAATCCTTTCTTTTAAAGCAATAAAAAAAGCAGTCCCGAAAAAGGACTGCAAGCGAAACAAGGCCGGCTTGGATTCATCCTTTCCCAATGAATTCCCGCGCGAAGTTTTTACGGCAAGTCTTCTGGCTTATGCGTCATCCGGAAAAAACGTCCTTCCCATTAAAAAACAGTGGACAAATTTGTTTTTCCGTCGGCAATTACAGCTGAGGGAGCAGCCGCGGATTTTAACCGCGTTCCTTTTTTACCGCAAAAATTGCGGCCGTAAAAATCGTTGATATTAAGTTCAGAAAGTATTATAGACCCAAAAGCGGATTATGTCAACCTGCAAGATTTACCGGAGCAAGGAAGGAAAACGCCGGAATATTCCGCAAAATTCCGTAAACAAGGGCAACCGCCACAAAAACATAGATTATTTTCATGGAAATTTTTCCGGAAATTCTGTCCTTCCCGAACCGAATATAGCTTGCCGCAAGTGAACCGAAATAAACCGCAAAAAAAGGCAAAGCAAGAGTGAACACAGCGTTATAGCGAAGCGCCTGATAAAAATCAAGGTGCAAAGCGGAACGCAAGGCTCTTGAAGAACCGCATCCGCTGCAATAAAAACCGGTCAGTTGATGGAACACACAGGGAATTCCCGCCCC
>JAZQUO010000006.1:0-2719 GCA_045631325.1 Oscillospiraceae bacterium | reverse complement strand
CGGTAAGACCGGTTTCGGTGCAGGTAGGATCTTTTCCGGGGATTGTTTCGGTATTGTTATGTGCGCAACCAACAATTACCTCGCATTTTGCGGAATAACCGCTTACCTCTTCCGGAATTACAATAATTGTTGCATAGCCTTCGGAAACGCCGGTTACAAGACCGTTTTCATCAACGGTTGCAACTTCTTCGTTATCGGAAGACCAGATTACGTTTTTGTTGGTTGCGTTTTCGGGAAGAATAACAGCATTAAGCTGGATCTGTTCGCCTTCTTTAATTCCGAATTCGCCTTCGCCTTCAATATAAATTCCTTCAACGGGAACATATGCAGGAGCACCGTGTGCATGAAGACCGGAAACGCCGGTTTCATCAAAAGTTACGGGATGGTCAGTACCGTCAGCCTTTTTATAGGTGAATTTGGGGAATTCTTTAACAATGGAAATTCCGCAATCACCTGCTGCAATAACTTCAAAGTTTGCAATGAAGATAAGACCGTTTTTAGTGGAGTTCTTGCTTCTTGCAAAAGTTATAATACCAAGTTCGTTGTTAACAACGGGGCTGTAAGTCGGGATTGCAACGTCAGAATCAAGTACATCTTCTTCGAGATCATCGTCATATACAGTGGAAAATCCGTTGAATTTAACCGCTTCTTCGTTCCAGTCAATTTCAATGGTAAATGCCGCAACGCCGGTGTTTCCGGAAAGAGTTGCGGTTACAGCAAAGCTGTCGCCTACTGTAAGTTCTGTTTTATCTGCAGTAAGTTCGATTACTGCAGGTTCTTCTGCAAATGCAGTTACCGGGAACATTCCAATAACCATAATAACCGCAAGAAGCAGAGATAAAATCTTTTTCATCTTCTGTCACCCTCCTATGTTAACCGTTGTTTTCAACGGGAAACTCCGTAATGATATTTGCTACATACTGAAGTATATAAGAAGCATCCATTGAAGTTACGTAACCGTCGCCATCAACATCTGCCGCTTCTACGTTGATATCAACGTCCATGCTTGCTACTTTCTGAAGAATAAAGGAAGCATCCATGGAAGTTGCGAATCCGTCGCCGTCAACATCTCCGGGTTCTACGGAAGGTGCTTCAACAACATCTATTTCAACCACTCTCGGAATTTTGTTTGCGTCGTCGCGGCAAACATAGGTTTCTTCGCCTTCATATTCCACATCGGAAAGTTTTACAACGCCGACGTCATCGGAAAGAGCCTTGAAACGAAGGTTTGCAATAACTCCGCTTCCGGAAAAAGCTTCCGCATATTCCCAGACAAAAATTACAATTCCGGGTACCGGGGAACTTACCGTTGCGCCGCTGAAAAGATCTCCGGCAGCTCCTTCGACAATTCCCTGATTTTCTCCTTCTTTGATTACGTCAAGCAATTCGACTTTCTCGCTGTCGTAACTTACGACAACCTGAACAACGCTTAAAGCATCAAAATTGTTAGCTTCGATTGCAATTGTCTGAACTTCGTCTTTTTCGGTAAATCTTGCGTTGCCTAAAACGATGGATTGTGATCCCGCCGCAACAGCATTTACTGCAAGAGAAAGTACCGAAACAAGAGCAATCAGAATGGCAAATGTTTTTTTCATTAAAACGCCTCCCGCAAAAGCTTTTATTTATATAATCAGTTTCCTTTCCCGAAACTATAGCTTACTGTTTTTTTCGTCTGTAATCTTTTATCTTTTTCCCCGCGAATGCACTAAGCAACGCCGCAAGCATTATCAATGCAATGTACAGAGGAGATTCATTCTTTTTATAATTTTCGTTTTCAATAACCTCTACTGTTTCGATTTTTCCGTCTTCGGTTACAATAACCTCCATCGAAGCTTCTTTTTCTCCGTCTTCGGTTTTAACGGTTATTGTTGTCTGTCCGGGCGAAACCGGAACGATTTTTCCGTCCTCGATCACAACAACGTTTTCGTCGCCGCTTTCCCAGACGGTCTTGTCCTCTTCGCTTATTTCCGCTTTGGATTCAAGATCTTCGGTTATGTCTTCGGACGGTATTTTCTCGATACCTTCTTCCACATCTTCCGGTTCTTTCGAATCTTCCGGTTTCATGACATTTTCCGGAGGAATTTCCGGTTTCTCATCCTCCGCAAGATCGATTTCCGCAGAACCAGTGACATTTCCTATTTCGGTAAAATTTGAATCGGCAACAATGAACGTTTCCGTTTCGTCAATTCCTACGGAAGTATCCTTTTCTTCGATGGAAACAAACTCGATATGGATCATCGTTCCTCCGGAAGAAAGCGGAGTGAGCGAATCCCATATAAAATATATTTTGCCTTCAACATGATTTATAATCGGCGCGTTGTTTCCGGAAAAAGCTCCGCCGACAGATACGGAAACACATTCGAGAATACTGCTGTCATAAGAAACGCAATACTGCATCATCGAAGGAGTTCCGCCGCCGGAAATTATTACGTCAACGCAAATTCTTTCTCCGTCTTCCGAAGAATATGTATCGAACGAAATATCAGATTTTTCCGAAGCAAAAACACAGACCGAAGAAGAAATCAAAATTAAAATCATCAGTAAAATTACAAATATTTTTTTCATTTTTCCTGTCTCCGGGCATAGTTATCCCTATTATTATATATAATATATTATAGAACCATATATATTTTTTGTCAATTGAAATACTGCTTAATAATAAAATAATCTTCCCGTATTTTGCACAACAAAAAAAGCCGCAGAACCTTTTCGGTTCTGC
>JAZQUO010000005.1:0-5912 GCA_045631325.1 Oscillospiraceae bacterium | reverse complement strand
GACCGAAAACCGCGATTATTGCAAAGGCTGAAAATTCTTTTGCTTTTTCCGCGCCGCTTGTTTTCCTGCTGAAAACAAGGAGTTTTGAAAGAGCATAGTTTACGCAAAGTCCGGCAATAAATGAAATTATTCCGGAAACGAGATAATGGATTCCCGCTTCGGTTATTATATGAAGAAGAATATAATCGGTAACGAAGCTTGCTCCGCCGACAAAAATATATCGGAAGAACTGGAGAAAGCTGTCCTCCGTAGGTTCAAGCAAAAGACCCTTAAGGTCGCCTTTTTTCAGAAGTTCAAAGAATTTTTTAAGCATATTTTATCCTTTTTTTGTTTTTTTAATTACTTTTACTATTTTATAACTTATCAAAATCAAAATCAAGTGCGGAAAGGAGGAACGTTTTTGGAAAGACTCGATAAAATCATTTCAAACAGAGCCGGAATTTCCCGAAAAGATGCAAAACTTGCGATTTCTTCCGGAAAAGTTTCCGTAAACGGAAAAATCGTGCGTACTTCCGACCTTAAAATCGGCGAAAACGACGAAATTATTTTCGGAAGCAACAAAATAAGCGAAAAAGCACACTTATATATTGTACTCAACAAACCGAAAGGTTATATTTCCGCAACGGAAGACCCGGAGCAAAAAACCGTTCTGGAACTTGTTCCTCCGGAACTTTTCCGAAACGGAATGTTTCCCGCCGGAAGATTGGACAAAAACACAACCGGACTTATGATAATAACCGATGACGGAGATTTTGCCCACCGGATTCTTTCCCCGAAAAAACATGTTCCGAAAAAATACGCCGTGACTCTTGATATCCCCGTAACCGATGAAATGCGTGAAGGATTCGAAAAAGGAATAATGCTTTCAGACGGAATCTGCAAAACCGCAAAACTCATCAAAACCGGAGATTTTACCTGCGACGTTACCATTTCCGAAGGACGTTATCACCAGATCAAAAGAATGTTCGGATGCTTCAAAGCAGAAGTTGTTGAGCTCCACCGCCTTTCAATGGGCGGATTTTCCCTTCCGGAAGACCTTCTTCCCGGAGAATGCCGGGAACTTACGGAAGAGGAACTTAAATCAGTTGAAAGCAGGGTGAGCAATTGATACTTTATACCGTAATCCCATGTTATAACGAGGAAAAAGTTCTTCCCGAAACTATCCGCGTTATGACAGAAAAATATAAAAGTCTTTCGGAAAGAAAAATGATTTCGGAAGAAAGCCGCGTTCTTTTTGTTGATGACGGCTCTTTTGACGGCACCTGGGAAACCATTTGTGAAGCGCACCGGGAAAATAAAATTTTCTGCGGAATAAAACTCAGCAGAAACCGCGGACACCAGAATGCACTTCTTGCGGGACTTCTTGAAGCAAAAGAATATTGCGACGCTGCTATTTCCGTTGACGCGGACCTTCAGGACGATATTGACGCCATTGATGAGATGGTTGAAAAATTTTCCGAAGGCTGCGATATCGTTTACGGAATCCGCAACGACAGAAGTTCCGACAGCTTTATGAAGCGCTTCACCGCCGAAGGTTATTACCGCCTTATGGAATTCTTCGGAACCCATATTATTTTTAATCATGCGGATTACCGACTTCTCAGCAAACGGGCACTTGAAGCACTTTCCGAATTTGACGAAACGAACCTTTTCCTTCGGGGAATGGTACCGATGCTCGGTTTTAAAACCGGAGAAGTTTATTATGAACGCAGAGAACGTTTTGCAGGCGAAAGCAAATACAGCGTTGGAAAAATGCTTGATCTTGCCTGGAACGGAATCACTTCATTCAGCGTAAAGCCCGTTGATATGATTCTTTTTGCAGGCGTGCTCATTTCCGGTTTTTCCGTGCTCACGTTGTTTGTTCTCGCGGTGCTCAGCCTTTTTGGAGTGCTCAAAGGAACGGCCGGCTGGATTATTTCTTCCGTTTTCCTTTGCACAGGAATAAACCTCACCGCTTTGGGTGTTGTAGGACAGTATGTTTGCAGGGCATATCTTGAAGTAAAGCACAGACCGAAATTTATTATTGAAGAAAAAATATTATAATAAAACGGCTCCGGAAATAATTTCCGGAGCCGTTTTTATGTATTACCACTTTAATTTACTGAATTATTTTTCTTTTGCTATAATTCGTATTTTTATAATTCTATATTTTCGTATAGTAATATTTTAGCTTATTTAGTATATAAATTAAGATTATTAATTAAAATCGTCTATAAAAAGTATATAATTAATTCTGTGTTGCAGTCTATAAATCGAAGGTGTATAATAAGCGCAAGTTTTAAAAAAACGGAGGACATTCACCATGACTGACGCACAGATCAAGATGTTAATTTCAATGGTTCTTTATATGGCGGTCGTAATCGCCATAGGCGTTTATTTTTCCAGACGCGCAAACAGGAACAGCAGCGAATATTTTCTTGGCGGACGCAGCCTTGGTCCATGGGTCTCCGCAATGAGCGCGGAAGCTTCCGATATGAGCGGCTGGCTTTTGATGGGACTTCCGGGTGTTGCGTACTGGATGGGTCTTGCTGATGCATTCTGGACCGCCGTCGGTCTTGCAATAGGCACCTATCTCAACTGGCTTTTTGTTGCAAAACGCCTTCGCCGTTACAGCGTGAAAATTGACGCCATAACCGTTCCGGATTATTTTTCAAAACGTTTCCGTGAGGCGGACGGCAAAAAGGTTCTTCTTACAATCGCTTCCCTTTTCATCCTGATTTTCTTCTCTGTTTATGCCGGAAGCTGTTTTGTCGCCTGCGGAAAACTTTTTTCCACCCTTTTCGGTCTTCCCTATGTTCCGATGATGATAATCGGCGCGGTTTTTGTTGTTATTTATACTTTCCTCGGCGGATTTCTTGCTGAAAGCGCTTCGGACTTCATGCAGGCGATTGTTATGATAGTTGCTCTTTCCGTAATTCTTACCCTTTCCACAATTTCTGCCGGCGGAATCAGTGCTGTTCTTGAAAACGCAAAAAACATTCCCGGTTTCTTCGAACTTTTCGGAATTGCGTCCCCGGTTCTTGGAGAAAACGGACTCCAGCTTGTTGAAAACGGAAAACCCGTTTTCGGCGAAGCCGGCGCTTACGGAATAATAACCGTTCTTTCAACCCTCAGCTGGGGTCTCGGATATTTCGGTATGCCCCAGGTTCTTCTTCGTTTCATGGCGGCAAGAAAAACTTCCGAAATCAAAATGAGCCGCAGAATTGCAACAGTCTGGGTCATTATTTCCCTTTTTGCCGCCGTTGCAATCGGCATTATCGGCAGAGCGATGCTCCCCACGGAGGAAACTCTTCTTTCCTCTTCCGGCGCAGAAAATATTTTTATTATCGTCTGCGGAAAGCTCCTTCCTCCTATTGTTGCGGGAGTTATCATGTCCGGTATTCTTGCGGCAACAATCAGTTCTTCCGATTCCTATCTTCTTATTGCCGCTTCCGCTTTTTCGAAGAACCTTTATCAGGGAATCTTCAGCAGAAGAGCAACCGACAAACAGGTAATGCGCTGTTCGAAAATAATCCTTGTACTTATTGCGCTTTTCGGCGTTATTGTTGCCCTTGACGAAAACAGCGTTATTTTCAACGTTGTTTCTTTTGCCTGGGCAGGCTTTGGCGCAAGCTTCGGCCCGCTTATGCTCATCAGCCTTTTCTGGAAAAAAGTCACCCATTCCGCGGCAGTTGCAGGTATGCTTTCCGGCGGCGCAATGGTATTCATATGGGAATATGTTTTCACCCCCTTCGGCAAGGCAAACGGAATCAACATTCTTACGGTTTATGAGCTTCTTCCGGCATTTCTTCTTTCCACTGCGGTTATTTTCGCGGTTTCGAAGTTCACAAAAGCACCGGGTGAAGAAATCACCGCGGAATTCGATATGGTCAATTCTGTTGAATAATTCGTTGAAAACAAAAAAAGAGCACCTGCCGCTGCAGGTGCTCTTTTTATTTTGGGATTATCAAACTTTAATTTCTCCGGAAATTATCTTTTTGTAATCCTCATAGTTCTTTGCAAGGATTTCCGCGGCGTTGAGTCCATAGGGACATTTGGTATGGCATTTTCCGCAATGGATGCAGTTTTCGATTTTTGCCATTTCCGCCTGCCATTCTTCGGAAATCCAGTTTTTGGTGGGAGCACGGCGGATCATAAGGGACATTCTTGCGCAGTCATAAATCTTTATTCCCGCAGGGCACGGCAGACAGTATCCGCATCCGCGGCAGAAATCTCCCGCAAGTTCCCTGCGGTCTTTTTCGATAATTTCAAGAAGTTCGCCCTTCATTTCCGCGGGATTTTCAAAGAAAGCAAGAAATTCCTCAAGCTCGGTCATACGCTGGATTCCCCAGATCGGCAGAACGTTATCGAATTGGCTCATCCAGGCAAAAGCGGCAGAAGATTTGTTTATAAGTCCGCCCGCAAGAGCCTTCATGGCTATGTATCCCATGTTTTTCTCACGGCATTTTTCCACAAGGGCAAGTTCCTGTTCGCCGGAAAGATAGCTAAGAGGGAACTGAAGGGTTTCATAAAGGCCGCTTTCGACTGCCTCTTCCGCTACCTTGATTTTATGCGCGGTGATGCCTATATGGCGGATTTTGCCCTGTTCCTTCGCTTCAATCATCGCTTCATACATTCCTGTTCCGTCGCCGGGTTTATAACATTGGGATGCCTGATGGAACTGATAAATATCGACATAATCGGTTTTCAGAAGGCGGAGGGAAGTTTCGAGATCTTTCCAAAAATCCTCGGGAGTTTTTGCGGCGGTTTTTGTTGCGATGAAGATTTTTTCGCGGACGTCGTAAAGGGCGTTTCCGATTTTCTCTTCGCTGTCGGAATATGCTCTTGCGGTATCGAAAAAGGTCATTCCGCCTTCAAAGGCGCGGCGGAGAATTTTTACCGAGGTTTCCATATCGTCGCGCTGGACCGGCAAAGCGCCGAACGCATTCTGCGGTGTTGTGATTCCGGTTGAACCGAGGGTTATTGTTTTCATTTTTGACCTCCTGACATAAGTTCGACTATACGTTTATGCAATTCATCATAAGGGCATTTTTCAGCACCGATTTTTTGCAGTTTCCCAAGACTTGCCGTTTTGTTGTTTCCTAATTTTTCGTCGAGAACGGAAGTTTGAAGAAAATAAAAATCCCATTGGGATAAATCGAGAGGATTCATATCATCATTCTTTTCTTCACAATTAAAAACGCAAAAAACATAGATATCTGCTTGTCTTTTTTGTTCTTCTTCAAATTCATCCGTTTCATAGTTCCAGGCCTTTGTCGGCTGAATACCAAAAATCAGCTTTGATTTTTGATTTTGCCCCCAAGTCTGAAAAAAACCGGAAGATTTTACTTCAATCGAAATCCCTTCATCACTTAACAAATCATATTTATCCCAGGATACCCTGTCTTTATAATCTATATCAAGTGCTTTTGCAACAAGATATTCAGCAAGAATTCCTCTTTCGGTATTTCCTAAAACGTCCGAATAAGCCCAACTCCAAAAATCATTTAATGTTGAAATCTTTTCGCCAGATGCAGAAACAATTTCTTCCGTTCCAGAATACCTTTTTGGTTTAATTGCCGGATATTTCATTTCACTTTCTTTCATTTTTTCTCCCTCCGTCTTTTTCGGCGAAGCCGAAAAATCCACCTCACTCGTCAGAGGGAGGTATTTTTATAATTCAAGAATATACCCTTCGGCGGAATTTGTCAATTTGCTGTTAATTAATATTTTTATTAAGATTATTCCGACATATTTCCGCTTGACTTTTCCGAAAAAAGAAGCATAATATTTTATGAAAACGCAGGTATAGTTCATCGGTAGAACGGTCGCTTCCCAAGCCACAGAGGGGGGCCGATTCCCCTTACCTGCTCCACGAAAAAAGAGTCTTTTGTCCACCGGACAAAAGACTCTTTTTTCGAACTAAGTGTGCC
>JAZQUO010000004.1:0-22496 GCA_045631325.1 Oscillospiraceae bacterium | reverse complement strand
ATGAGAAATCAGGCCGGAGATAAGGGGAAACCGAGGAAGCGAAAGCGGAAACGGGCACCGGAAAAGCCGCTGTGAGGCGAGGCCGGGAAGAGATGGAAAGGAAGAAACAGAGGCTGAGTAGCCGGAACCGGAAGAGAAGCGGACGAAAGAAAGCGGATCGGAAGGGGAAAGCCCGAAAGCGAAAGCATAAGGGAAGCACCTGAGGAACAGCTGCGGGAGCGAATCAGGGAAGGGCGAAAGGAAACCATCAGCAAAGCCGAGTACAGGAACCTGGAAGGAAGGCATGAGAAATCAGGCTGGAGAGAAAGGGGAAACCGAGGAAGCGAGAGCGGAGACGGGCCCTGGGGAAGCAACTGTGAGGCGGAACCGGGAAGAGAAGGAAAGGAAGAACAGAAGGCTGAGTAGCTGGAAGCGGAAGGTAAGCGGACGAAAGGAAGTAAACCGGAAGTGGAAAATACCTGAAGAAGGTAAGCACCTGTGGAACGGCTGTGGGAGTGAAGCAGGGAAGAGCGAAAAGAAACGAACAGCGAAGCCGAGTACAGGAACCTGGAAGGAAGGCATGAGAAATCAGGCCGGAGAGAAAGGGGAAACCGAGGAAGCGAGAGCGGAATCGGGCACCGGGAAAGCCACTGTGAGGCGGAAACGGGAAGAGAAGGAAAGGAAGAGGCAGAAGGCTGAGTAGCTGGAAGCGGAAGGCGAGCGGACGAAAGGAAGCGAGCCGGAAGTGGAAAATGCCGGAAGTGAAAGCGGAAGGCAAGCACCTGTGGAACGGCTGTGGGAGCGAAGCAGGGAAGAGCGAAAGGAAACTAACAGCGAAGCCGAGTACAGGAACCCGGAGGGAAGGCATGAGAAATCAGGCCGGAGAAAAGGGGGAAGCCGAGGAAGCGAGAGCGGAATCGGGCACCGGAAAAGCCACTGTGAGGCGAGGCCGGGAAGAGATGGAAAGGAAGAACAGAGGCTGAGTAGTCAGAATCCAAAACTGAGGCGGACGAAAGAATGCCGAAACAGCGGAGGTCAGAAAGCGGAAAGGAAGCGGCGATAAGCCGTGGAATGGACGGCCCAAAACCGCCGGAAGCGTAAGCGGAAGGCAAGGGTGAGTCGGAAAGAAGCAGCTGCAGAGATTGAATCCGACGGAAGACGAAAAGAAATTGCAGACGAATTATCGGTCTCGGCTTTAAGCCGGGACCTTTTTTGATTTTCGGGTATAAAACATATGCTTTGAAAATAAATAAAAAGCGCTTCACAAAAAGTGAAGCGCTTTTTTTGTTACACAAAGAAGAGTTTTGCCGCGGCGGTCATGATGACCACAAAAATAAGGTTTATTATAGTGAACAGGGCAAGATATTTTTTTGTCTGTTCGGGATAGAGAATTCTAAATTCGCTGAAAGTAATAAGGCTTGCAAGGGAAGCAATAAGCGTTCCGGTGCCGCCGATATTTACTCCAAGAAGGAGAGAAGGATAATCTTCGGTGAAACGGGAAAGAAGAATTGCCGAAGGTACGTTGCTTATAAATTGACAGGAAAGAACGGAAACAAGAAGAGTATCTTTTGAAAGAAGCGCGGAGAAAAATTCGTTGACCGCGTCGATTCTTGCAAGGTTTCCGGAAAAGATGAAGAAAAAGAAAAATGTTCCCAAAAGACCGTAGTCAACTTCAAAAAGAGCATCCCTGTCAGCAAAATAAAGAATCACGGGGATAATTGCAAGTCCAAGCCAGAAAGGAATCACCCTGAAAACAATGAGAAGAGAAAAAGCGAAAAGCGCCATATAAAGAAGGGTTCTTTTAACATGGAATTTTTCGGGGAAGTCTTCATGGAAACTCAGTTTTTCGGGTTTTATAAAGAAACATGCGATTGCAAGCATTGAAATTGCAAGAAGAAAAGGCGGAAACATAATTTTTGTGAATTCCGCCGTTGGAATTTCAAAATAAGAATAAAGATAAAGGTTCTGCGGGTTTCCGAAAGGAGTCAGCATTCCTCCAAGGTTTGCGGAAATGTTCTGCAAAATAAACAGATATGCCATATATTTGTCGTTCTTCGTTACGGAAAGAGCAAAATATCCGAGAGGAAGAAAGGTTATAAGCGCCATATCGTTTGCAATTATCATCGAACCTATGAAGGTTATAACAACAAGAAGAAGAAAAAGTCTTCGAAGATTTCCGGAAAGAAGAACAAGCTTTCTTGCAAGAATGGTGAAGAATTTTACGTTTCCAAGGGCGGAAACAACCGCAAGAGTAAGGAAAAGACAGGCAAGAGTCCGCCAGTCAAAATAGGAAAGATATTCCGCGTCCGGCGGCACAAAAAACATTGTGACAGCCGCCGCAAATGCGGCAACGCAGAAAACGGTATTCTTTTTTATAAAATGAATGATTTTTGTCATATAATTCCCCTTTTTTTAAATAAAAACAACTTTTTTATGATACAACTTTTTTCGGGGAATTGCAAGAAAAAACAATAAAAAATGCCCTGCAAAGCAGGGCGTTTTTTTGTTTATTCCGCTTCGGAAGAAGCTTCTTCGTTTTCTTTTTTGCTGTCTTTCTTTGTTTCTTCCGCGGGAGCTTCAAAATATTGTTTTGCGCCGGAATGTATTGAACCGACAAGGGTTTCCGAAGCGGTTACTGCGTTTATATCTTCTCCTTTTGCGTGACCTGCGGCAACTTCATCCGTGTTGTCAAAAAGAGCTTTTGTGATTGAAAAAACGTTTGCCGAGGGCATATTGTTGCGGCAAATCAAAAGAACATCGATGCAGACGGTGGAAACGGAGTTCGAGGTTCCGTAAACTTCGTTAAGGATCATTCCGTCACGGAAGAACGGACAGCTCCGCTTGAAAGCAGCGGATTGGGTAAGGGAAACCGGAAGAAAACGGATTTCATGGGTCTGGGAATATTCGAGGATATTCGCGCTTGGAAGGGAAGAAACAGCAAAAGCCGCCTGGATGCTTCCGGAATTGAGCCCGTCCATGGCTTCGGAAAAAGTCTGGTATTTTACCGTGATCATATCGTAAGTAACGCCGTAGGCTTCGAGGATCTGTCTTGCGGCGGCTTCCGTTGCGGTACCGTATTTTCCTACAGCGACGGTTTTTCCTGCGAGATCGGGAATTGTTGTGATTTCGCTTGATGCGTTTACAACAAACTGGGCATATTCGGAATAAAGATTTGCAACAACGGAAAGGCCTTTCTGGGGATTTTCTTCATACATTTCCTTTCCTTCAAGAGCATAGTAGAGAATGTCGTTCTGTACGAAAGCAAAATCAGCGTTTTCTTTAAGAAGCATTTCGATATTCTGTACAGAACCGGAAGTTGTGGCAATATTGGTGGAACTCTGGGTATATTTATCCCAGACGGAGGCGAGGCAGGTTCCGAAAGAATAGTATGTTCCGCCGGCTTTTCCGGTTGCAAGCATATAGCTTCCGCCGGTTACTGTTTCGGTTTTTCCGCCGGAACAGGAACAAAGCAAAAGCATAAACGCAAGGATGAGTGCGATTGTTTTTATGGGTTTCATTTGGATTCTCCTTTGTTTTTAAGGAAAGTGATATAAAGCGAAGTAAAGAATTCTTTCGGAATAAAGCGGCAAAGAGTGCGGAGATCGCGGTTTTGGCTTTCTCCGTTCAAAAGTTCGCTCCAAAGTTCAGTAAGATATGCGATTATTTCTCTGGAATCAATGGAAGAAATCTGACCGAGCTTATAGTTAAGCGGTTTTGCGGTTCTGAAAACCTTTGCCATTGCATTCTCTTCTTTTTCCGCAAAAGGACGGAATTTTTCAAGAATGGAATTTCCGATTGTTTCTTCGGTATAGATTTCTGTCGGATCAACAAAGAAAAGTTCCGCGGCGGTTTCCGCACAGACCGTTGCAAGGTTCTGATTCATAAGACCGAGACGCTGTTTTCTTTTTTCTGCAAGGCCTTTTACCGCAAGAGATTTATAATACTGATCTTTTTCGCTTAATGCGACCGCACCGCATTTAAGAAGCATTTCAACGCAAAAAGATTCAAATTCCTTCTGCATTTTTGCGCTTTCGCCTTTTTCGAAAGTATAGCAGGTTCCGTCAAGTTTTCCGAAACTGCGCATGGTGTCGTTATAACCGAGAGCGATATTGCGTTTTGCGATTTCAGGAACAAAATCCATCATCGGTCCAAGATCGAACCAGGGGCGGATCACCCGGACGGGATAATCGGTTTCGTATTTCGCTTCAATTCCGTTTGCGCAAAGGTTGACCCCGATTATATCTTCCGCGCCCATATCGAGGGCAAGGTTGACCGGGAAGTTGTCGCTGTAACCGCCGTCAACATATTTCTTTCCTCCGATAATCCGGGGTTCCATGGAAGGATAGACCGTGGAAGAAGCAAGAAGATATTCGCCGAGCATTCCGTAAGGAATTTCGTGAAGAGTGACCGGATGAGATTTCATATTTGGATATTCGGAACACATGATTCCGAATTCGATTCCGCTTTCGCGGAGAAGTTTTTCATCAAGATATTTTGCAATAAGTCCGCCGAGAGGGAAGGGATCCATTTTTACCGTAACAGCGCTTTCGCCGAGATCTCCGAGGAAGCTTTTGAGCGCACCGGCAATTCCTTCGGTATCAATAACCTCGGAAAGGCGGCTTGGGGAGGTTTCGATTATATCCGGGGTTTTTATTGTGTTCCACATTTCAAATCCGCTTTCAAAAAGTCCGCTTGCCATCAATGCGCCGTTAAGCGAACCGACGGAAGAACCGGTCACGATCTGAAAATCGATTCCAAGTTCGCGGATCGCTTTCCAGAAACCGAACTGATAGGAACCTTTTGCGCCGCCGCCGGCGAGAACAATTGCCCTTTTCATAAAATGCCTCCTTTTTTCGACTTAACCTGACTTTATTCTATTATAAATTTATGAATTTTTCAATTATTATACGAAAGTTTTAATAAATCTATTCGTAATTATTTTAGAATATTATAATATAAAATATATAAAGCGACAAAATTGAACGTAATCTGACAACAAACGGTATATAATTGATATAATATTACAAAAAGTATCGAAATTCGGCTTTACATTGCTTTTCCGTAGTGCTAAACTTAAAAACAAGAGCAAGACAAGAAAAAATCAATAAGAAAGGCGGAATCCGCGGATGGTCGTCCTTGTTTTCGGGGCTTCACATACGGGGAAAACTTTGCTTGCGCAAAAAATCCTCGAAAAATATCATTTTCCGTATCTCTCCATCGACCATCTTAAAATGGGTCTGATAAGGAGCAAAAACACAGATCTTACTCCGGAAGATGATGAAAAGCTTACGGAATATCTTTGGCCGATAGTCCGGGAAATTATCAAAACCGCCATTGAAAATAATCAGAATCTGACCGTTGAAGGCTGTTACGTTCCTTTCGATTGGAGAGATGATTTTGATGCAGAATATCTTGAAAATATAAAAAGCCGCTGTATTGTAATGACGGAAAATTATATCCGGAATAATTTTGACAGTATTATCGACAACGCAAACGCCGTTGAAAAAAGGCTTTTTGATTCCGTGGATATGGAAGAACTTATTGCGGAAAATAAGCAAAACCTTTCACTTTGCGAAAAATGCGGCGAAAACGTTATTTTAATTAATAATGAATATAAGGCAGATATAATATTATGAAAATTGAATATAAAGATATAATCCTTCGGGATATGGAAGAAGCGGATATTGAAGATGATATCCGCTGGTACACCGTTGAAACCGATTGGTCAAACTGGGATGCGCCTTGGGAACCTTTGCCGGATATTTCCGATACGGATTCTTATCGCAAAAAGGAGCTTTTGAAACTTGCCGAACCGAAGGATGAAATCCGATGGGGCTTTGAAATTGAAACCGCAGAAGGAAATCATATAGGTACGGTAAGTTCCTATATGATCAACAAAAATTTTGAATGGATTTCGGTCAAAGATATTAAACCCGGAGATAAAGCTTGCCGCACCGTTGGAATTTCTATTTGCGAAAGTTCCTTTTGCGAAAAAGGTTTTGGAACAAAAGCTCTTGAGGCTTTCATAAACTATTACCTTGAAAACGGCGAAGATGAAATTTATTGCCAGACCTGGAGCGGAAACATCCGTATGTTAAAATGCGCGGAAAAACTCGGTTTTGAGGTTTGCAAAAGAAAAACCGATTACCGGGAAGTAAACGGTAGAAAGTATGACGGACTTACTTTCCGCCTGGATAATAAAAAATTTTATAATTATTTTAACAAATAAAAGTGAAAGCCTGCTTTGCGGGCTTTCCTTTTTTTATATATCCGGGAAATTTTATCCCTTGTATTTATATTTAAAAAATGTTAAAATTAATATGTATTTTTATGACCGCTTGAAACAGGAGGTTTTGCCCAATGAGCGACAATTTAAGACCGCTTTCTTTCGAAAAACTGATGGGACTTCTTATTGAGGAGCATAATGCCTTCGGTACGATTTTCGGAGTAAAGGATTTTTATAAAGCAGGAAGAGCAAGACTTCCGATTTTCGGAATGAGGATCGAAAACCCGGTTGGCCCTGCCGCAGGTCCTGTTACCCAGACCGCCCAGGGAATAATCGCCGCATATCTTTCCGGCGCAAGATTTTTTGAACTCAAGACGGTTTATCCGGAAAACGAAAAAGCGGAAAAACCTTCCGCTTCCATCGGCGACAGAACTTTTTCTTCCGAACATCCTTCCGAACTTTCCGTTGCGGAAGCCTTCGGCGAATATGTAAAAGCATGGTATGCAATAAAGCTTATCAGCACTGCGTTTGAACTCGGCGTTCCGGAAGGTTTTGTTTTCAATATGTCCGTTGGCGGAACTCTTGAAGATCTTAAATCCGAAAAGATGAACAGCTTCATCGAAGGACTTAAATCCGCGGAATATACTCCCGTCTGGCGCGAATGCGAAAACTGGGCAAGAGCTCATATGGACGAACTTGACGGAATCGACAACACATATATTTCCGATATCAGCCCGAGAGTCTGTTCTTCCGCTGTTTTCGTTCCGAAGGAAGGACTTTCCGCTTCCGAAATTGAGGAAGCGGCCGCATATCTTATTGAAGAAAAAAGACTTCATACTTTCGTAAGAATAAGTCCCGACCTCCTTGGATATTATTCCATCCGCGGAATCCTTGATATAAACGGATATGACGATATCGAAATAAGCAAGGAACGAATGGAAAGCGGCGCACTTTATGATGACCTTAAACCTGTTTTCCTTCGCCTTCAGAACAAAGCAGATATGAAACGCCTTGAATTCGGCGTAAAAGTCTGCGACGGTCTTATTGTTGAAAAAGCGAAGAAAACTCCCGTTAAAGACGGAAGACTCACCGGCAGAGCACTTTTCCCCATTGCGTTTTCCCTTGCTGAAAAAATTGCAAACGATTTCGGCGGAGGTCTTCGAATCTGTTTTGCGGGCGGCGCGGATTATTTCACCGCTTCAAAACTTTTCAATGCGGGAATCTGGCCCGTAACTGTTGTTTCCGATATTATTCGTCCCGGCGGTCTCAGAAGATTCAGACAGCTTGCGGACGATGTTTCCAAATGCGATTATGCCCAGTTCTCCGGAATTCTTACTTCCGATCTTCCGGATATTGAAAAGGAAGTTTATTCCGGCGGAAGATATAAAAACATCCCCGGCGCAGAACCCAGAAAGGCCGAAGGACCGATTCCCCATATAGGCTGCACCAAGGCACAGTGCCGTGCGGTTTGCCCTCTTGGAGCTGATATTCCCCTTGTAATGCGCCTTATAAAGAACGGCAGAAGCCTTGATGCGCTCCGGGTAATATTTGAGCGCAACCCGATGCCTTTTACCGTTGAAACCCTTTGCAGCCATCCCTGCATGGACGGATGTTCCAGAAGATTCTACGAATGTCCGCTTAATATCAAAGGCGAAAACTATCAGGCGGCGAAAAACGCATGCTTCGACCTTCTTGACGAAACCCAGCTTAAATCCGGTGCCGGCGCAAAAGTTGCGGTTGTTGGCTGCGGCCCTGCCGGACTTTCAACTGCCTGCTTCCTTGCAAGACAGGGAGCAAAAGTCACGATTTTCGATAAAGAATACCGTCCCGGCGGCGCAGTCACCAAATATATCCCGAAATTCAGAATCGAAGATTCCGATATTGAATGGGACGCAACCCTTATCCAGGCTCTCGGAATCGAAATGGAACTTGGCGTTGAGGTAACTTCCATTAAAGAGCTTCGTGAACAGGGCTTTGAAAAAATTGTCCTTGCAATCGGAGCGGGAAAACAGAAACATCTTAAATTTGCTTTCGGCAAAAACATCTCCGCCCTTGAGTTCCTTGCGGATTATAAACGCAAACCGGAAGAACTTGAAGAAACTATAATGGGTAATGTTGTTGTAATCGGCGGCGGACATTCCGCTGTTGCGGCCGCAAGATGCGCCAAAAAACTTCCTTCCGTCGATAGGGTAACCCTTGTTTTCGATAAACCGGAAAGCGAAATGGAAGCTTCCATGGACGAGATTCTCGCCATGAAAAAGGAAGGCGTTTTTGTTGCAACAAATCTTATTCCAAGCGGCGTTCGCGGCGGCCAGCTTCTCTGCCATGTTTCCGAACTTGGTGAACCGGACGAAAAAACAGGAATAAGACCCGTTATCGATACCGGCGCAAAAGATAAAGTTGCGGCAGATATTGCCATAAACGCAACTGGCGAGGAAGTTGACGACACTCTTTATGAGGAAATCGACAGCGCAACATATCTTGTCGGCAACGCAAACTTCGGAAAAACCGAAGATATTGCGAAAGTTATTGCCGACGCACAGAAACTTTGCAAAAAAATCGCACACAGCCATTACGATAAATACGTTCCGGACAACGAAAACGAGGATAAATCCTTCCTCGAAAAACGCGGAAAACTCTGCGCGGACTGCAAAAAATGCGCCGAGGGCGAGCGCTGCCTTGAATGTGACAGCGTCTGTGAATTCTGTGCGGAAGTTTGTCCCAACAGAGCAAACTGGGTAATAAAACTTTCCGACGGCAGCCGCCAGATCCTTCACGTAAACGATTTCTGCGACGAATGCGGAATCTGCGCAGACAGCTGTCCCTATGACGGAAAACCCTATAAAGAAAAGTTCACTCTTTTCCTCGACGAGGAGGATTTTAAAAAGAGCGAAAACGACGGATTCTACGTAACCGGCGAAGCGAACAACTGCAGATTCAGATACGAGGGAAAAGTGTTCAAATATGACCCGATAAACGGTCCTATGGGCACAATTCCGGACGAAATTCGTGAAATGTGCGGTATTGTAATGAAGCGTTTCCCAAGACTTCTTAAAGTCTGGTAAACCGCATAAATAAGCCAAAAAACGCCACTTTATCCGGCAAAAAAACCTTGAAATCCAAATAAAAATCCGTAAAAAACGGGCAGGGTAGGGGAAACCCCTATTCTGCCCGTTTTTTTTGGTATATTCGTGTCGCACACAGTATTTTATTTTTAAAACCATTTTAATTAACATTAAAGTGAAAAATAAATAAATTAAAATAACGATAATGAAAAAAATAAATTATCGTAAAATTATTTTAATATGTACTTGACAACAGTATATGTTATACTGTATAATTTGAATCGGATAAATATATTTATAATTTGCCGGAAATTTTTTGATTTTTTGTTTTTAAAAAATCAAAAAAATTGGTGAAAATTAAGATTTTTTGGTGAAAAATGTGTTTTTTCGGTGGATTTTAAAACTGAAAAAACCGCATAAACAAGCCAAAAAACGCGTTTTAAAAAGGAGGTGGGGAAATTTGAGCGATGACGAAATTATTTCCGGTTTCGTTTCGGAACTTCGCCGCGGAACTGTTGTTCTGGGCGTATTAAATCAACTTTCCTCCCCTAAATACGGCTATTCTCTCGGCCAGGAACTGACCGAAAAAGGGGTGCCGGTTGACGGAAATACTCTCTATCCGCTTCTACGAAGACTTGAAGGACAGGGACTTCTGAAAAGCGAATGGGATATGTCCGAAGGAAAACCCCGAAAATATTATGTCCGTACCGCAAAAGGCACAAAAATCAACGAACAGCTGCGTGATTACTGGATTGAAACAGTTGTGAATATTTCCACTTTAATGAAGGAAGAATAAATTATGGAAAAGTTAAGAGAAAAAGAAGAAATCCGCGAAAACGAAGCGGACAAAGATAAAATCTGCGGAAGAAACGCGGTAATCGAAGCAATCAAATCCGGAAGAGAAATCGATAAGATAATGGTTGCAAAAGGCGCAACCAATCTCGGAAAACTTTATGCAATGGCAAAAGATGCGGGAATCCCGGTAAAAGAGGTTGCACCGGTAAAAATCGATGAACTTGCCGCCGGCGCAAATGCCCAGGGCGTTCTTGCAATGGCAGCGGCCCATAAATACGCAACTGTTGATGAAATTTTCGCTCTTGCCGAAGAAAGAGGCGAACCGCCTTTTATAATCATTGCGGACGGACTTGAAGACGGACATAACCTCGGCGCAGTTATCAGAACAGCAGAATGCTGCGGCGCACATGGAGTAATCATTCCGAAGCGCAGAAGTGTCGGCCTTAACTATGTTGTTGCAAAAACCTCCGTTGGCGCGGTCGAATATGTTCCGGTTGCAAGAGTCACCAACATTGCAAGAACGATCGATGAACTCAAAGAACGCGGGGTTTGGATCTTCGGTGCGGATATGGACGGTGAAGCCCTTTGGTCTGCTGATCTTTCCGGAGCGATCGGACTTGTTGTCGGCGCCGAAGGCGAAGGCGTAAGCCGCCTTGTTAAAGAAAAATGCGATTTCGTTGTTTCGCTTCCGATGCGCGGCAAAATCGAATCTCTCAACGCTTCCGTTGCCGCTTCCGTAATGATGTACGAAGTTGCAAGACAGCGTCTTGGAATCAAAGCAAGATAATCTTTTTAAATAATTTAAAGAAACAGGGGAAGGGGAACGAAAATGGCAGGAAACGGATATTCGGTTGACGATATTCTTGAAGAAATCCGGCGCAAAAAAGAAACGGGCGCTGTGAAAAATCCCGGTTCCGAAACAGAAAAAAGTTCTCCGGCAGAAAAAGGCGATTTTTTTGAGATGCGTCAGAAAAACGTAAAGCCGGAGGAACCAAGGGAACCGGAGGCTCCAACCTACACAAAAAAATTCAAAGACGAACCCATGACAACAAGAACGATTCAGGTTGACGATACTCTTTCTCAGTATTTCGGTGCGGCAACCTGGAAAAACGAAAAGAAATCCAAAAAGCAGAAGGAAGAAAGCATTTCCGCAAAAGTTCCGGTTGCTCCGGTACATGCTTCTGTTCCGAACAAAGAATCTGCAAAGGAAAAAATAAACGGCTTTGTTCCGAAGGATTTCACAATTCATACCGAAGAACAGCTTAAAGCATTTGAAGAACCTGTGAAAGAAGAGGAACCTGTAACCGTTCCGGAAGAAACAAAAAATGTTTCCCCAGCCGAACATAAACCTGCGGATAATTTTGCAAACGTGGGAGTTGTCGGTTTCGGCGCCGCAAAAGAGGCAAGAGAGAAAAACGATCTTACAAGTTCCGGAAACCACGACCTTTACAGAGAGTTTGTTGAAAAACGCCAGGACAAGGTCGCAGAATTCATGAAAAACGTTGCCGAACCCACCGATCAGGAGATACATATCCCCGAAATTCCGGCTCCGGCACCTGTAAAGAATAAATTTTCCGATCAGGATAATGCGGATATTGCAAAAAAACTCATGCAGGATATGCATGAGCCTGAGGACGATGATCCGGACGATTATGAAAACGAATCCCAGAAGGAAGCTGTTGAAAAGAACCTTTCCTCCCAGCTTACCGGACTTATTATTAGAGCAGTCATAATCCTTGTTCTTCTGATAGCAAGCCTTGCGTTCTGCCTTTCTCCGATCCTCGGATATCCGCTTCCGGAAGCGATTTCTTTCGAAGATTCCGGAATTGTTTTCCCGATAATAAACCTTGCAATCGTATGCGTTGCTGCTCTTACCTGCCATGTTGCTGTTGGCGGCGGACTTCTTTCCCTTTTGAAATTCCGCGCGGGAAACGATACTTTTGCAACATGTTCCGTAATCGGCGCGGCGGCTCTCGGTGTTTCGTTTATCGTTAACCCCTCCGCAATGAGCCAGGGCGGAGAAAACCTTTTCTTTCCGATAGCGATTCTTGGACTTTTCTTCAACACAATCGGAAAGATTCTTTCCGCCGCAAGAATCAAAAACAACTTTGAAGTTCTCACAACCGGAAAGAAAAAATCCGCTCTTCTTCCCGTCCGCAACAAGGAACTTGCAAGAGAACTTACCGGACAAAGGGATGAAACTCCAAGATTCTGTACAAGCGCAAAAGCAAAATTCTTCACAAGATTCCTTGAACTTTCCTACCGCGATGACGCAACGGAAAGCATTGCAAGAATCGTAGCACCAATCGTTTTCCTCTGTTCGATTCTCGTCGGAGTGATCGCGTTCCTCCTTACCGGAAGAGTTTCCGATGCTGTAACCGGTTTTGCCGCTGTTCTTTGTGTTGCAACTCCTTTTTCCGCAACAATTGCCGGCGCGCTTCCGGTTTACCGTTCCTGCGCCGCTCTTAACGAAGAGGGAAGCATTATGGCGGGAGGATATACCGCAGAAACTTTTGCGGAAACGGATTCCGTTCTTCTTGATATCGAACAGCTCTTCCCGGACGGCAGCATTATTCTTCACGGAATAAAAACTTTTGCACAGGGAAGAATCGATGAAGCAATCCTTGACGCGGCTTCCGTAATCTGCAGCACCAGAAGCACCCTCGGAAGCATTTTTATCAATGTTGTTCAGGGCGATAAAAAACTTCTTAAACCGGTTGATACGATTATTTATGAGGACGGAATGGGACTTTCCGCCTGGGTCGGCGGAAAACGCGTTCTTATCGGAAACCGCGAACTTATGATAAACCACGGAATCGATATTCCTTCCCATGATTACGAAAACAAATATGTCGGAAGCGGAAAGGATATCCTCTATCTTGCAAACAGCGGCGAACTTACCGCGATGTTTGTTCTGAGCTATCATGCAGACAAAGAGGTTTACCGTTCCCTTGGAATTATGGCAGAACGCGGAGTTCGCCTTGTTATCAACTGCAGCGACCCCAACATTACAGTAAAGAAGCTTTGCGACATTTTCGGATATCCGGAAAGCCAGCTTAACCTTCTTTCTTCCAAATATCAGCAGAAATGTGCGGAACTTACCGAAGAAAGAGAAACCGCTCCCTCTGCGGCAGTTTATAACGGAAGCCTTTTCGCTCTTTCAAATCTCCTCAACTGCTGCGGAATCATAAGACAGTCTTCTTTTGCTGCTGCTCTTATTGAAATGATCGGCATAATCCTCGGTTTTGTTCTTGTAACAATTTTCCTTTTTACGGGAAACATCAGAAGTCTTGCAATGTATGTGCTTCTTGCTTTCCAGATGTTCTGGCTTGCGGCAGTTTCCGTTGTAATTCTTCTCCGTAAAAAAATCTGACATCATCTTACTTACCTTTCATATCTTTTTCCTTTCCAAAACGATAAAGCTCCGTTGCTCCCGCAAGGCAACGGGGCTTTATCGTTTTTTGGGATAAAAGTAAACATTTTTTTACAATTTTAAAATATGCTTGCACTTTTTTAAAAATATAGGTACAATAATAAAATAGAAAATTTTTTACCGAGGTGGCAGATGGTCCTGATTTTTCCTTTGATAGGGATATTCCTTTCTGTAATTGATGTTTTTATAAACAAGCCTTTCAGCGCAAAAGTTTTTCCGGCCGTGATATTATATGCTGTCGGATACACTTTGCTTGCGGCTTTTTGCTTTATTGCGTTTCTTGTTGTTCTTTCGCTTTTTGTGGATCTTAAGAAACCGAATAAAAAGTTCAATAAGTTTTATAATGCAGTAGTTTCCTTTACCCTTAAAGTTGCGCTTTCTGCCTGCAACGCAAAGGTGAACGTTGAGGGAACAGAAAAAATCCCCGAAGGCAGATTTGTTCTGATCCAGAACCATAAAGCGATGTTTGACCCCATTACTTCAATCGCCTTCCTCGGAAAATATGAGATCGGATTTATCACAAAACCGGAAAACTTCAAGCTTCCGATAATCAACAAATTCATGCATAAAATCTGCTGTATTCCGATAGACAGGGAAAGTGCAAGAAATGCGGTGAAATCCATCAATGCGGCGGCGGAAAACGTGAAAAACAACATCTGTTCAATGGCAATTTATCCGGAAGGAACAAGAAACAAGGCGGAAGGAATGCTTCCTTTCCATGCGGGTTCCTTCAAAATTGCAACCAAAAGCGGCGCACCGATAGTTGTTTCGACAGTTGAAGGTACGGAACTTGTTCGTAAAAACGCGCCTTTTAAAAGGACCGTTATTAATTTAAAAATCTGTGAGGTTTTTTCTTCGGAAGAAGTTCTTTCTTCAACAACCGCCGAACTTGCGGAAAAAGCAAGAAAAATCATGTGCGATTCCCTTGGAATTTCCTGAAAATAAAAAAACAAAAGCCGTGCTCAGAAAAGAGCACGGCTTTTTTAATTGTGAATTTAAATTAACCGAGAATATCCTTTATTCCGACAGAGGTTCCGTTGTCATCATCGTCATCTTCCCAAGGATCATATCCGCCGCCTTCAAGCGCACCGTAATAGATATAAACCTTTGCCATTCTGTCGCCGACGGTAACTTCGGATTCGGCTTCAACGGATTGGTCATAAACAATGTTGAATTCATATTCGGAGCTGTAATTGGGAATAAGCTGGAAGCTGATTCCAAGTTCGGTAAGCATTGCGGAAACTTCGGAAACATTTTTTCCGATGCAAGCGGGCATCGGGATTTTTTCAGGACCGGTGCTTACTTTAAGAACAACTGTTGTTCCTTTTTCAACTTCGGTTTTATATTTTACGGATTGATCGAAAATCATTCCGGCAACGTAATCGTTGTTGTTTGCTTCTTCAAAAACAATGTTGAATTCGGAATACTGGGTGTTATTTTCAACGTCCGTTCTCATTCTTCCGACGAAGTTCGGCATTACTATTGCGTATGACTGAACATCGGAAGTTTCGGACTGGCTGCTTTCGGAAGAGGATTTATCCAGATTATTGCGGTTTCCGAAACCGAGAATTTCGGTATAGCGGAAAACAAAAGCAACAAGTCCGAGAAGAATTGCCATTGCAATAAAGGTTGCGATTATTCCCCAGGGAAGACGGACTTTTGTTTTTTCTTTGGCTTTATGTTCTTCTTCCGGGAAATAATTTTCTTCCGCGCTTTTAAGTTCTGCTTCCTCTGCGGCTCCGAAAAGTTTTGTGTTGGAACTTGCGGATTCAAGAAGTTCGGCGGTGAAATCATCAATGGAACGGGTTCGATATTCGCTGTTAAGGGTCATTGCGTTCATGATTGCATCGGAAACTTCGGAAGAAATGTTGATGTTGAGTTCTTCCGGAGGGCAAAGATGGTCAACGTCCCTGCGGGATTCGGCGTCCGCGGGAAGAGTTCCGGTAAGGGATTTATAAAGAACGGCCGCAACGGAATAAACGTCGGTAAAAGCTCCCTGCCAGCATCCGGAGGAATATTGTTCCGGAGCGGAATATCCGGGAGAAAGTTCCGGTTCAACAAGGGAATGTTTTGAATAAAGTGCGGCGGTTCCGAATCCGCAAAGAAGAAGCTGGCCCTTTGCATTCACACGGATGCTTTCCGGCGAAATTCCCCTGTGAACAAAACCGTTGCTGTGAAGATATGTAAGGGTTGTGAAAAGGGGCATAAAAAGTTTTTTTACCTGGGGCCAGGTGAATTCGCCGCCGTTGTGGCTTAAATAATCGCCGTAGGAAATTGTTTTTATGTATTTGTAAACCGCATAAACCGTGTTGTTTTCACGGAAAAGGTTTGTTACAGGCATAAGATATTCGGTATGGCGGAAGTTGCGGAGAGAATCGAAAAGATCGTAAAAATCCGCAAGAAGGGTTTTATATTGGGCCTCATATCCGGAAAAAGGAATAATTTCTCCGGTAAGGTCGCTTCTTTTTGCAAGTTTTCCGGGAAAGAATTCTTGGATATAAACTTTTTCTTCGTTTTCTTTATCAAGACCGATATATATAATGCTTTCGCCGTTTCTTTTGATCATTCTTCCGGTGATATATTTTTCGCCGAGAATCGTTCCTGCAAGAATGCAGTCTTCGTCAGTAAGTTCGTTTTTATTATAACCGCAGCGGCAGTTTCCGTTTTCATCAAGCACGGACATACATCCCATGCAAAGGTTACGTTCGTCTGTAAGCAAAGCAAATACCTCCTTTAATACAAACTTAATATATGTTCACGCAGTTTGCGTTATTATTTAAATACATATCTATTCATAATATATAATATACTATTTTTATTTTCTATGCAAGATTTTAATGCAAGATATTTTATTGCTTTTTGGAATATTTTTGATAAGCATTGCAGGATTTTTGAGGAGCGCCTGCAAAATTAAAACCCTGTTCAACAAAAAAGCGGCGGAAAATCCGCCGCTTTTTATTTTGTTTAAAACAAATCAGATGAATTTATATTCCCCGTCGCTTTCCATGAAAAGTTTTTTTTCATAGAAGCAGGTGAGAGCTTTTACGTAATATCCGGTATCTTTTGCGCCTGCGGTTTCATAAGAAGAATGCATTGCAAGCTGGGGAAGACCGATATCAACGGTGTTGAGAGAAACCTGGGTGTTTGCAATGTTTCCAAGGGTGCTGCCGCCGGGCATATCCGCGCGGTTTGTGTAACGCTGGAAAGGAACGCCTGCTTCTTCACATACAAGAGCAAAGATTGCGGCGGAAACAGCGTCGGAAGTATAGCGCTGGTTTGCGTTATATTTGATGACAATGCCTTTGTTCATATAAACTGCATGGTTTTTGTCCTGATATTCCGGGTGGTTCGGATGTACCGCATGGGCGTTGTCGCAGGAAAGCATGAAGCTGTTTGCGATTTTTCCGTAGTGTCCGGAGGCGGAAAGACCAAGGCTTTCGCTGATCCTTTCAAGAACGGCAGCAATAAAGGTGGAAGCTGCGCCCTGTTTGGTCTGGCTTCCGACTTCTTCGTTATCAAAAACGCAGTAAACGGGAATGTTTTCGGTTTTTTCGGCGGAAATGAATGCTTCAAGGGCGCCGAAAGCACACTGAAGGTCATCAAGGCGGGGTGCGGAAATAAATCCGTTCCATTCGGTTCCGCGTTCGGGGTTGTAAACGATAAGATCGGTGGTGAGAATATCTTCTTCGTCACATCCGGCGGTTTTTGCTATAAGGGTTTTGAAAGAACCTTTTGCTTCGCCTTCAGCAAAAAGAGGAATCATATCAACCGCGGCGTTATAATTCATTCCTTTGTTTGCTTCGCGGTTCATATGAATTGCAACGTTCGGGATGATTGCGCAGGGTTCTTTGGTATCAACAAGGCGGACGGAAATTCCGTTTCCGGTGCGGACGGTGATTCTTCCGGCAACAGCAAGGGGTCTGTCCATCCAGGTGGAACAGAGCATTCCGCCGTAACCTTCGGTGGAAAGGCGGACGTAATAATTATCCGGAAGTTCTGCGTTTTCCTTGATTTTAAAGCAAGGGCTGTCGCAATGGGATGCGGTGAGCATAAATCCGGAAAAATCTCCCTCGGGAATGCGGAAAGCAATTACGGAAGAGCAGTTTCTTGTTACATAGTAACCTTTTCCTGCTTCAAGATTCCATTTTCCGCTTTCGCAAAGTTCGGTATATCCTTTTTCGGAAAGGGTTTCGCAGATGTTTTTTACTGCATGAAAGGGAGTCGGGCTTTTTTCGATAAAATCAAAAAGTTTTTTATTCATTGGGAATCATCTCCTCGTAAAAATCAGTTTACCTTTATATTATATATGTTCGGCGGGAATTAAGCAAGGGGAGGAAAATAAAAAAGGCACCGCAAGCGGTGCCTTTAAAAATTTTCGTTTATCAGAGTTTTTTGACGAGGATGTGGTTCATCCAGCCGCCGATGATCTGGTCTTCATAGCTTCTGCGAAGTTTGAAGCCGAGGGAGTCATAAAGTTTTCTTGCTCTGGGGTTCCAATCGTTGACAACAAGAGCACATTCTTTGAAACCGAGCTGGGTCATAACGCCGATGTAGAATGCAAGAAGCATCTGGCCGATACCTCTGCCGCGCTGGGTATCTTTAACACCGAGAAGGGTGAGGCAGGGAAGACCGTCAACCATAGGATCGGAAGGGCTCATGCTCATATAACCGACTGCTTCGCCGCTGCGGTTTACGGCAACGTATGCTCTGCCCGCTTTAAGAGATTCGGTGAGGCATTTATCAAGAAGGTCGGTCTTTTTGAAATAATGGTTATAAAGTGCGCTGTTATCGAAAATGCGTTTGTAATCCTCTTTTTTTGCGGGATCTGCTTTTACGATTTCGATCATGTTTGCCATATACTGTGCTTCGCGATGATAGCTCATAATAATCCTCCGTTTCGGTTATTCAAAAAACTCTTGTTTTAAACGTTGCTGTTGTGTTTGGGGGTCTTTCTCATAAGGAGATAAAGATTGTGGCTGGGGTCAAGGCTTTCGGGCATCTGCATGAATTTATGGAAGCCCATATCCTCGTAAAGTCTTCTTGCAAGGGGGTTAAAATCATTTACTGCGATAAATCCGCGGTCATAACCTTTGGATTCATAGCTTTCGATGAAATATTTAAGAAGCATCTGGCCGACGCCGTGGGAACGGTAATCGCGGCGGACTCCAAGAAGAGCAAGATAGGGCATATTTGCGTAAACGCTTTCGATCTGCATCCACATAAAACCGACAGCTTCGCCGTTGCGGTCTTCCGCGATCCAGACTTCGTCGTTTGCAAGAGCGGCACCCATCCAGTCATAAACGTTTTCGCCATAATGGCTGTAAAGTTTGGAATCGTCAAAAATGCGTTTATAATCTTCGATTCTCGATTTTTCTGCCTTTACGATATGTACTTCATGTACTGCCAAAGCCAGCACCCCCAAAAAGACATATTTACACACTTATAAGATACCACTTTTTAATGGGGAAGTCAACGGAAAAATGAATTATAATAAAAGGAAACCCCGTGCTCATCTGAGCACGGGGCCTTTTGCTTATATACACAAATTAAATTTTGCCCTCCGGGTAACCCGGAATCCCTCATCCGTCTTTTCGGCAACAAGTTGCCGAAAATCCACCTTCCCCTCTGGGAAGGCTTAAAAATCGAATGCGTCGTGGATAACCTGAACGGCTCTTTCGGCTTTGTCGCGGTCGATGAGCACGGAGATTTTTATTTCCGAAGTCGCGATCATCTTGATGTTGATATCCGCGTCCGCAAGAGCTTCAAACATCTTTGCTGCAATTCCCGGATGGGTTTCGATTCCGGCACCGACAATGGAAACCTTCGCAACGGAATCGTCGCAGGTGATTTCCTTCGCCTTGAAGAGTTCCGCAACCTCCTGCAAAGCTTCTATTGCTTCGTCTTTCTGGTCATGGGCGACGGTAAAACTGATATCCTTCGTATTATTGCGTCCGATGGACTGGAGAATAATATCGACGTTTATGTTTTTCTTTGCAAGAATGCTGAAAATCTTGAAAGCGATTCCGGGAACGTCCGGCACCTCAACAAGGGAGATTCTTGCGGTATTGTTGTCGCGGGTAACTCCGCGGATAAGCATTCTTTCCACTTTAACGACCTCTTTCAATGTAGTTCCGGGTTTGTTTTCAAAGCTGGAGCGGACTTCAAGCTTTACACTGTATTTCTTCGCCATTTCAACGCTTCTGCTGTGGAGCACGTTTGCGCCGAGATTTGCAAGTTCAAGCATTTCGTCGTAAGTTATTTCATCAAGCTTTTTTGCGTCTTTGACTATTCTCGGGTCGGCAGTGTAAATTCCGTCAACGTCGGTGTAAATCTGGCAAAGGTCCGCGTGCAAAGCCGCTGCAAGGGCAACTGCGGAAGTATCCGAACCGCCTCTTCCAAGGGTTGTGATATCGTCATAACGGTTTATTCCTTGGAATCCGGCAACGATCACGATATTCTTTTTGCCGATTTCGCTTTCAAGACGCTCCTTATCAACTCTTCGGATTTTTGAAAAGCAATGTGTTGCGTCCGTCTGAAGACCGACCTGCCATCCGGCAAGGGAAACAACGGGGAAGCCGAGTTTTTCGATCGCCATTGCGAGAAGAGACATTGAAATCTGTTCGCCGGTTGAAAGAAGAACGTCAAGTTCTCTTTTGGAGGGATTCGGGCTTATTTCCGCCGCCTTCGCGATAAGTTCATCTGTCGTATCTCCCTGGGCGGAAACAACCGCAACAACGCTGTTGCCGGCGGAATAGGTTTCCGTAATTATTTTTGCGACCCGGAAAATCTTTTCCGCATCCGCAACGGAACTTCCGCCGAATTTTTGTACTATAATACCCATCTTTCTACCTCAATATATCACAGCGCCACTGCGCCGGAATTATCTGCATTAAGGATAAAATATTTCCAGCCGTCAAAATCGGCGGAAGAAAGAATTTCTTTTGCAATTTCTTCGGTTTTTTCTTTTCCGCAATCGAAAATTGCCATCATTGTGGAGCCTGCGCCGCTTATATAAGCCGCAAGAGCGCCGTTTTCATAAGATTTTTCAATAATCATTTCGCCGCCGGGAATAAGCGGAAGACGGAAAGGCTGGTGGAGTTTATCCTCACAGCCGGCTTTGAGATTCTCATATTTTCCGGAAAGGAAAGAGGCGGTTATCAAAGCGGAACGGGAAAGATTGAAAACAGAATCCTTTACGGAAACTTCTTTCGGCATAACTGCCCTTGCATCGGCGGTTTTAAGTTCAAAAGGAGGAACAAAAGCCGCAAAAACAAGATTTTCGGGAACTTCGGCTTTGACGTAGCGCACATTCTTTCCGTCCATGGCGTTTACGGTGAAACCGCCGAGAAGAGCGGGAGAAACGTTATCAGGATGGCCTTCGATTTCCGCGGCGATATCAAGAAGTCCGTCTTTTGTAAACGGACGTCCGAGGATTTCGTTTGCGCCGAAAACTCCGCCGACTATGCAGGCGGAACTTGAACCGAGACCCCTTGCGAAAGGAACGTTGTTTTCCTCGATTATTTTAAGTCCGCGGAAAGGGATACCCGCTTTTTCATAAACTTTTTTTGCGGAAAGATAAATAAGATTATCTTCGCCCTTTGGAATTTCGCTTCCGTCGGAAGATGAAATATCGCATCCCGGGGCGGCGCCGATTTCGATGTAATTATAAAGATTTAAAGCGATTCCGAGGGAATCAAATCCGCTTCCGAGATTTGCCGTTGAAGCAGGAATTCTTATTTTTAACATGGCCTTGAACTTCCTTACGATATATTATTCAAAAAGCGGGATCTTTGACAGAAGTTTTCCGTGCTCATTGATTTTTTCTTCGAGCACGCGGATTCCGGATTCATTGAGCGGAGAAGTTATATAAGCTTGACCGGAAACCTTTTCCGCATCCGGAACAAGAACGGAAATGTCGCAATCGGTACGGATAAAATATCTTTCATAAGCGGAATCATTTTCTGCGGCGGCGCTTTGAGCACCGTTTTCCCAGAATACGGTTCTGATATTGCCTTCCGTTTTTGCACATTCGATTATATCCGCGATAACGGAAGAGGCAGTGGGCATTTTTCCGGCGCCTTTTCCGTAAAAAAGCACTTCACCCGTGGTTTCGGCTTTTATGAGCACGGCATTGAAAACGTCGTTGACCGTTGCAAGGGGAGAATCGTTTTTAACAAGCGCCGGTGAAACTTTTGCGAAGATTTTTCCATCCGGAAGCTTCTTTGCCCTTGCAAGAAGCTTTATCGAAAAACCGCATTGTTCAGCGGTTTTTACGTCATCTGCGGTGATTTTGTCAATGCCTTCGGTCGGAATTTCGGAAGGCATTAAAGTCCTTCCCCAGACAAGGGAGGAAAGTATTGCAATCTTGCGGCAGGAATCCCATCCAAGCACGTCCGCGGAAGGGTCCCGTTCCGCATAGCCGAGCTTTTGAGCATCGGAAAGGGCATCTGTATAATTTTCGCCGAAGCGGAACATTTTTGTGAGAATATAGTTGGTGGTGCCGTTAAGTATTCCGGCAATTCCGGTTATTCCGGCGGCGTTCATTGCGGAATAAAGCGGACGGATAAGCGGAATTCCGCCGCCTACAGACGCTTCAAAAAGAAAATTAACGTTATGAGCACGGGCAATGCTCAAAAGTTCGGCGCCTTTCTCCGCAACAAGTTCCTTGTTGGAGGTAACGGCGCTTTTTCCGCTTTCCAAAGCGGCTTTTGAGAATTCATACGCGGGATGAGAACCGCCCATCGTTTCAACAACAACGGAAACGCTCTTATCGTTTATTATGGTGTTTATGTCAGTTGTTACTCTGTCAGCGAGTTCGTGATCTTCAAAAGTGCGAAGATCAAGGATGTATTTAACGTCAACAAGACTTTCGCCGTTGCCGCCCAATTTCTTGGAAATATCCTTGGAATTCTCCTTTATAACGTCCCAGACGCCGCTACCAACAACGCCGAAACCCATAATTGCAATATTAAACATAAAAATACCTGACCTTCCGTAT
>JAZQUO010000003.1:0-18604 GCA_045631325.1 Oscillospiraceae bacterium | reverse complement strand
GAATTTAAAAAAAAAAAAACCCCCCCGTCGGGGAAGGACCGGTAGCTTTTTTTATTCACTGATTTTTACTGAAAGCAAGCGAATACTTTCGGATTCCGAAAAAGAAAAAAGTCCGATGCTCAGGTGAGTTGAATAAACGTCATCGAGAATTTTATATCCTTTTCCAATTATTTTGTTGCGGAACTCTATACAGTGTTTGGGATAATCCGCAATGTTTCCTTTGATATATTGCATAGCATATTTTCCGGCGGGTTTGATATGCAGAAAAGGGTCGTTCATTTTGTAAGGTATTTTAAAGCAGTGTTTTATAAAACGAAAATCGCCGTTATTGAAATTATCTTTAGGGATTATATAGTTGCATTCAAAAAGCATACTTCCGGAATATCCGCGTTCCTGGATGTAATTATTCAGTTCACCATATGTTTTGAGAAACTGCTTCGGCTCATTTTGTTCAGTTCCGTCATATTCAGCTGTCATAGCTATGAAATATTCTTCCGGACAATATTTAATATGAATACTTCCGTTGTCCAAATCCAGAATATCGGATTGAGCAATGGCTTTTTCAATGAATTTCTGCATCTGGGAAAGTTCAAACTGACGCTTGATAAGTTCGCCGCGCTTTGCTTCAAGAAGAGCGACGATACTGTGCCTGTCATTTGAATTAAGCTGTTCTGAAATTTCTTTAAGAGAAGAGCCTGCCATCTGAAAAGCTTTGATTACATAAAAATCATAATATTGCTCAAGCCGATAATATCGATAACCGTTTTCGCCGGTCGTGTTCGGTTTCAAAAGTCCTTTTCTGTCATAAACAAGGAGGGTGTCCTTTGTTGTCTGACAAATTTTTGCAAATTCATTTACAGTATATAAATCATCCATAAAATCACTCCAAACTACTGACTAAGTCAATAGTACAACTTTTCAAAAATAAATTCAATATGTTTAAAAGGAAACAAAATCAAATGATATTTCTTAAAAAATACATATTGACTGCTGTATTGGTAAGTTGTTTAGAATATAGACAAAAGGTTGTGTATTAATTCACAATCAAAACGAAAGGATGATAAAAGTGTTTGATATTAACGGAAAAGTTGCAATCGTAACCGGCGGAGCAAGCGGAATCGGTAAAGCGACAGTTGAAGCAATTCTCGCGAAAGGCGGTCTTCCCGTAATTGCGGATTACAATGAAGAAATGGGCAAAAACGTTGCAAAAGAACTTGGCGTACCGTTCTTCAAGGTAAACGTTGCCGACGAAGAACAGGTCAAAAACGTTGTTGAAGAAACCGTAAAACTTTACGGACATCTCGACATTATTGTAAACAACGCCGGTATTTCGGAACAAATCAGTTTCCATGAGGTCGAAGACGATGTTTATAAGAGAATGATGAGCGTAAACCAGGACGGCGTTGTTTATGGTTGCAGATATGCTATAAGACAGTTCCTTGCACAGGAAACTCCCGGCGCAATCGTTAACGTTTCTTCCATGATGGGCATCGTAGGAAACATCCAGTCCCCGTTCTACTGCATGGCAAAGTTCGGTCTTCGCGGTTTTTCAAAATCTCTCGCAATCAGATACAGCAGCAAGGGTATCCGCATCAACACAATTCACCCCGGATATATTGAAACCGGACTTATTGACAGAAAAGTTGTAGGCGATGAAACCATTAATTATCTTGGTTCCATTACTCCTGCAGGAAGAATCGGTCAGGCGGATGAAATTGCTCACGCAATTATTTTCACTATTGAAAATGAATTTGTCACCGGCACCGAAATAATCGTTGACGGCGGTTTTACCGCACAATAATTGCTTTACCTTAAAGGTAACACCTTTTTTCTACTCCACAAATACCTCCAAAAAGAAAAGAGCCTGCAATGCAGGCTCTTTTCTTTTATCTTAACGGAAATTATTCCGCGCTGATGATGTAGTAATAAACGGGCTGGCCGCCATAGATGGTGTTGACTTCGATGGAGTTCGGAAGTTTTGCCTCAATTGCACCGCGGATTTTTTCGGCCTGTTCTTCGGTGACGTCCTCGCCGTAATAAACGGTGACCATGGAAGTTTCCTTGCTTACAAGGGCTTTTGCAAGACGGGTGCAGATGAGTTCCATTTCCTTGCCGGTATAGAGCATTTTGCCTTCTTTCATTGCAAGAAGTTCGCCCTCTTTGATTTTGTGACCGTCGAAGTCGGAATCTCTTGCGGCAAAGGTTACCTGACCGGTGGTAACGGCGGAAAGAGCTTCGTTCATGGCGTCGGTGTTTTCCTTTACGGAAGCGTCGCAATCATAGGAAAGCATTGCGGAAATACCCTGGGGAACGGTTTTGCTGGGGATTACGATAACATTTCTGTCCGCAATTTCAGCAGCCTGCATTGCAGCCATAACGATGTTTTTGTTGTTGGGAAGAACGAAAACGTTCTTTGCGGGGGTTGCCTGAACTGCTGCAAGAATATCTTCGGTGGAAGGGTTCATGGTCTGTCCGCCGGAAACGATATTGTCGCATCCGAGATCGGCAAAAACGTCGGTAAGGCCTTTGCCTGCGCAAACGGAAACAAAGCCGTATTCAACGGAAGGATCAACTTCGGCATAAGGGAATTTTTCCTCTTTGGTTTCTTCTGCTTCGGTTTTGTATTCGAATTTGAGTTCGGTATGAGCAACGCTCATGTTTTCAACCTTGGTTGCAAGAAGAGTTCCGAAAGAAACTGCTTCGGTGATAACTTTTCCGGGTTCGTTGGTGTGGATATGGAATTTTGCGCCCTGGGTTCCTTCGGTGTATTCAACAACTTCGCCGAGAGCGGAAACGGATTTTTCAAAATCCGCAGAAGAATTTTCACCGCGTTTTACAACTGCTTCGACACAGTAGGTATATTCTGCTGCTTCTGCCGCGGAAGATTCCTCGGTTCTGGGCATGATCATTTTTCCTTCGGAAATTACGGACCACATACCTTCGAAGATATAAACAAGACCCTGGCCGCCTGCGTCAACAACGCCGCTCTTTTTAAGGATCGGGAGCATTTCGGGGGTCTGTGCAAGGGTGCGTTTGCTCTGAAGATACATTCCGTAAATTGCAGCAACGGTGGAATTGTCATATTCGGCGATCTGTACAGCTTTTTCTGCAGCGCAGCGGGAAACGGTGAGGATAGTTCCTTCGGTGGGTTTCATAACTGCTTTGTATGCTGCTTCAACGCCAAGGGAGAATGCATGGGCAATATCTGCGCCGGTTGCGGTTTCTTTGCCTTTCATTCCTTTGGAAAAACCGCGGAAAAGAAGGGAAAGGATTACGCCGGAGTTACCTCTTGCTCCGCGGAGAAATCCGGAAGCGGCAACTTTTGCTACTTCTTCAACGGTAACGTCGTCACCGAGTTTTTCAAGTTCTTTTGCGCCGTTGCCGATGGTCATGGACATGTTGGTGCCGGTGTCGCCGTCGGGAACGGGGAATACGTTAAGTGCGTCAACTTCTGCTTTTCTGTTGCAAAGATTGTTTGCGCCGGAAATCAAAGCATCGCGAAGCTGCTTTCCGTTTATCAAAAATCTCAACTCCTCTTAAAATTCATAAAAAACATTTATTCTTACTGTTCGGATTTATTTTATTAAAAAATAATTCACAATGGATAAAGGCATATACTGTTTACAGCATATACCAAGATATATTATATCACAAAAAATACCATATGTAAAAGAAAATTTTTGTAAAAAAGCCGTTTTTTGCAAAAATTATTCAATTTTCCATTCAAGAATGTTGTAAAACATGTTGTAATCCGTTCCAAAAAGAGAAAAAGGAAGGTCACGGTTGAAAATAGCGCAGCCTTTTGTATAGCAAAGGGGAACAAAAGGCGTTATGCTTTCAAAAGTTTTTGCAAATTCGGAAGGGGTAACGGTTCCGCTCATATAGCCAAGCCAGCCGAAATAGAGTTTTTCGCTGTTCGGAATGCCGTAGTTTATATATTCAAATTCGGAATACTGATATTCATACGGAGTCAGGATTCTTGTAAGGTCCATATCTGCGCCAAGATGCATTTCGGCAATATAGAGGTCATAGTTTCCGTTCTGAAGCGCGGTCATAAAAGCGCTGTACGAAAGGGGAGAAACTTTGACTTCGATTCCCGCTTCAAGAAGCATTTCCGCAACGGCGTTTGCAAGTTCGATTTTAACTGCGCTTTCGTTGCAGACGATGAGCTTTAAAGAAATTCTTTTTCCGCGTTTGTTGGTGCGGAAACCTTCGGAATCCCTGTTGCCGAATCCCATATCGTCAAGAATAAGGTTTGCAGACATAAGGTCAAGGCTGTTTTGGGAAACATATTCCATTCCGTAAAAATCCGGGTTATAAAGTTTTTTTGGCGCGGCCGCAAAATGTTTATAGACGTCGGAAACAATTTTTTTATAATCTATTGCGGCGGAAACAGCTCTGCGGAAATCCGCATAATAGGTGAAAGCATAGTAGCTGTTCATTCCGAGATAGACCATTCTGTTGCTCTGCATTCCGAGAGTTCCGCCGTTTCCTGCAGAACCGAGATCGAGAGGATCCGGAACATAGATGCAGTCATATTTTCCCATCCTCATTTCATAGGTGAGAAGGTCCATATCCGTTGCGGAAACAAGTTCGATTTCCTGCGCGGCGGAATAGATATCGCAAACAAGCTTTGTTCCGTCCTCGCTGAGGGAATAGACGTCCGGAAAATAGAGCGGGTCGTTTTCGGTTTCAAAAGATATTACCGGAAAAGTAAGAAGGTTCGGGAAATATCTGTTGGCATGGTATAAAGTTACACGAAGGCAGGTTGCGTTGATAACTTTAAGGGTGCTTACGGATTCAAGGCTTTTTGCGTAATAACTGCCTTCCTCCATTGCTTTCTGGAAGGAATAGCGCAGGTCATATGCGGTGAATTCCGTTCCGTCGGGGAAAGTTTCGCCTTCGTTAAGATAGATATACCAGTTTATATTGTCTTCGGTATAAATTTCGGAAACAAGGTCCGGTTCATACCGGTAATCGTAAGTTAATGTCACCATTGAACGGTAAACAAGTTCGCACACAAAACGGTTGGATTTTGAAAGAGCCTTATAAGGCGCAATTCCTTCCTCGTAATCGTAAGGAATGCGGAGAGTAAAAGGGGTTTCCTCAATTTCTTCAACGACCGGCGGAATATCCGAAGGGATGATAACTTCCGTGACCGGAGGAGTTACCGTTTGTGCTTCACATCCGCAAAAAAGCATTATTGCGGCAAGAAAAACGGATAATATTTTAATTAATATCATTTTACGGGATCTGTTATTTCAAATCGCTCAATGCTGAGCGCCTTTCCTGTGGAATCGTCTGTTTCGGTGAAAATTCCCTGAATTTTGCATGGACCTTTTGCAATTTCCATACCTTTTCCGCGAAGGTGGGTTATCATAAAATCGGTGGAGCATTTTGTCACAACGCCGAGGACGGAATCAACCGGGCCGCACATTCCGATATCGGTGATATATGCGGTTCCGCCGGGAAGAACGGTTTCGTCCGCGGTGGGAACGTGGGTGTGGGTTCCGAAAACAAGGGAAGCCCTTCCTTCAACGTATCTTCCGAGAGCGATTTTTTCGCTTGTTGCTTCGGCATGGATATCAATAACAACGTGTTTGATTCCGAGTTCTTTTATGATTTTATCTGCGGCGATAAAGGGACTTTCATAAGCAAGGTCAAGAAAAACGTTGCCTATAAGACTTATAACGGCGCAGCGGTATTTTCCCCGTTCATAAACGTAAACGCCGGAACCGGGAGCGTTCGGATGAAGGTTTGCCGGACGGATCGCTCCGTATTCGCGTTCATAAATTTCGTTCATATCGCGGTTATAAAGGGAATGGTTTCCGCCGGTTATAACGTCGGCGCCCATGGAGAAAAGAGCATCGCAGTTTTTCGCTGTGATGCTGCTGTTTTCTCCGGCGTTTTCGCCGTTTACTATTATGATATCCGGAGAATATTTTTTTTTGATTGCGGGCATATGGCGGCGGAGCGCTTCGGTACCGATTGTACCGACAACGTCGCCGATTGCAACAATTCGCATATTTTCACCTTATCTGGCAACAAAGCCGACTTTTTTGTACATTTTATCAATGGTGCGCTGGGCAATTCTTTCTGCCTGTTCTGCGCCTTTGCGGTAGCAATCCTCAAGATATGCTTTTTCGGAAAGATATCTGGAATAATTTTCGCGGACGGGAGCAAGATGTTCCGCAACGGCTTCGCCGACAGCTTTTTTGAAATCGCCGTAGCCTTTGCCCTCAAAATCTCTCTGGATGGAATCCATGGAGAAGCCGGTAACTGCGCCGTAAATAGTCATAAGGTTGTTGATTCCGTCTTTTCCTTCGCGGTATGCAACTTCCATATCGGAGTCGGTTACTGCGGATTTGAATTTTTTGATGATAACGTTCGGTTCGTCAAGAATATATACGCATCCTTTGGGGTTTTCGTCGGATTTGCTCATTTTTTTGGTGGGGTCGGCAAGGCTCATAATTTTGCCGCCGCCCTGGGAAGATGCAATATAAGGTTCCGGAACGGTGAAGGTTTTTCCGTAAAGACCGTTGAATCTTTCTGCAATATCTCTTGCGAGCTCAAGATGCTGTTTCTGGTCAACGCCTACCGGAACAACGTCTGCCTGATAAAGAAGAATATCACCGGCCATAAGAACGGGATAGGTGAAAAGGCCTGCGTTGATATTGTCGGCATGTTTTGCGGATTTATCCTTGAACTGGGTCATGCGGGAAAGTTCGCCGAACTGGGTGGAGCAGCCGAGAACCCAGTTTGCTTCAGCATGGGCGGAAACATGGCTCTGGATGAAGAGAATGCTCTTTTCCGGGTCGATTCCGCAGGCAAGAGCAAGGGCATAGGATTCGAGGGTGCGTTTGCGAAGTTCGGCCGGATCCTGGCGGACGGTGATTGCGTGCATATTTACGATGGAATAGATGCAGTCATATTCATCCTGGAGCTTTTCCCAGTTTTTGATTGCACCGAGATAGTTTCCAAGGGTGAAAACTCCGGTGGGCTGGATTCCGCTGAAAATGCGTTTTTTGCGCTCCGGAGCGGCATTTGCGATGTTTTCGATGTTTTCCATATTAAAACCTCCTGATAGAGATGAAAAAATACATAATTATCCATGATAATTATAAAATTACATTTTAGTATAACATATAATAATATATTTTACAAGGGGAGGAAAAAAGGCTTTTTTTATGGTAAAATTAATCCGGAAGAAGAGGGACGTTTTTTGAAAAAACGTGTCTTTATAGGTGAAGGCCTTCGAAAAAAACAAATTTTTCGGAAAGGAGAGAGTTTTTTTGGAAGACAGCAAAATAATCGGTCTTTTTGAAAACCGAAGCGAAGAAGCACTTTTTGAAACGGAGAAAAAATACGGTTCCTATTGTTTTGCCTGCGCGAACAATATTCTTGGAAACGAAGAAGACGCAAAAGAAACTGTTTCCGATACATATCTTTCCCTTTGGAACAGCATTCCGCCGAAAAAACCGGAAAGCCTTAAAGCCTTTGCGGCAAAAATCTGCCGCAATCTTGCGCTCAACAAGCTTCGTTCGGAAAAAGCGGAAAAACGTGGCGGCGGAGAAATAAACGTTATTTTTGACGAAATCTCCGAATTTGTTTCGGGAAAGGATAACCCGGAAATAAGCTTTGAACAAAAGGAACTTGCGAAAGCAATCGACGGTTTTCTTGAGGAACTTCAAAAAGAAAAAAGAAAGATTTTTATTCTTCGTTACTGGTATTTTGAAAGCATTGAAAAAATTGCCGAAAGAACCGGAAAAACCGAAAGCAGCATCCGGAACTCTCTTTTCAGAGAACGAAAAAAACTGAAAAAATATCTTTCGGAAAGGGGATTTGAAATATGAAAACGGAAGATTTTGTATTTGCAATGAACGAAACCGCCGATAAATTTATTACAGAACCTTTTGAGGAAGCAAAAGAAAGAAAGATAATCCGTTTCAGAAAATGGGCGGCAGTTGCGGCCTGCATCTGCCTTGTTCTTGCAAGCGCAACGGTTGTTGCCGCGGAAGTTTTTGATATCGGGTTCAATCTTTTGCAAAGAGAAATAAACGACAGAAACGGAACATACACCGCGGAAGGATATGTTCTTGATTTTGAAATCGGAACGCATCCGCAGGAATCGGTCGGAGCAATGGAAGAAATGAAATATGTTCTTGATTTCAATCGCTATGGTTCCGAATACGGCGGAATTGACCGTTTGGGAAATCACTCGTACGGAAAACATTTTGGAGATCTTAAAACAGCTTTTGAATATATGGATTTTTATGATTTTGAAATGCCGGATTTGAATTTAAGGAATGAATACATTTCCGTTTGGCTTTCGGGATATTCAGGAGAAGAACTTACAAGTCTTTCTGTTAACGTATATGATAATACGCATGAGATTGACGAGCCCCATGTTATATTGCGTTATGGCGCAAAACTTTATTTTGAAGGAAACGAAACGACAGAAACAATTTCCTATGTTGGTGACAGAGGTGAAATTTTTACCGAAGAACGCTGCGTAAATGAAAACGGAACGGAGTATCTTGTTGTAAGATGTATAACCGCCGAAGGAAGGGTAAGAACAATTTTCGCTTTCCTTATAAAAAACGATATTCTTTATAATGCGGTTATAAATTCCACAGAAGCAATTTATGAATTTACAGAAAATTATTCCAATCCGGAAGACCATATCGATTTCATCCATAACTGGGCAAATTTCTATTGATGAAACAAAAAAGCTGAAGCGCGGCGGAATTTCCGCCGCGTTTCTGTTTGCAAAAAAATATTAAAAAGTTATAATTAAAATCAGAAAAGCTGCCGAATTTTTTGTATAAAGGGTGTATATAAGGGTGAAAGGAGTGATAAATTTGGAAGATTCCGGAATAATCAAACTTTATTTCGACAGAAACGAAGAAGCGATTCCAGCAACGGCGGAAAAATACGGTGCATACTGCATGACTGTTTCAAAAAATATCCTTGGAAACAACGAGGATGCGGAAGAATGTGTTAACGATACATATCTCGCTGCATGGAATACAATTCCGCCGCAGATTCCGAAAATTCTTTCTTTATTCCTCGGGAAAATAACCCGCAATTTTTCGCTCAATCTTTACAGAAAGAAAAACGCAGAAAAACGGGGCGGAGGGGAATATGACGCTGTCCTTGACGAAATTGCGGAAATTGTTTCGGGAAGGGAAAATACGGAGGAGGATTTTGAACGAAAAGAACTTATTTCAGCAATAAATTCTTTTCTCGGAATCATTGATGAAGAAAAAAGAAGTATTTTCATCTGCAGATATTGGTATTTTGACAAAGTTGAGGATATCGCCGAAAGATTTGGCAAAAAAGAAAGTTCGGTCTATTCTTCACTTGAACGCACCTTGAAAAAACTCAGAAAATATCTTGCGGAAAGGGGTTTTGAAATATGAAAAAAGAGGAATTTATAGACCTTTTTGCCGATATTGACGAAGATTATATTTTGAAAGCCCATGAATCGCGGAAAAAAGGAAAAGTTATTTCTTCTAAAAAATGGTTTGCAATTATTGCGGCAATCATAATTCTCGGCGCAACGGCAACCGTTGTTATAGCCGAAGTATTCAATATAAAATTCGATACAACTCCGCAGAAAATCGTTGATGAAAACGGAGATGTAATCGAACATTCCCGCTATGGAATAACATATCGGGCGGAAAACGTTCCGAAGGAAGAGTTCAGCGAAGAAATTCGAAAAAGCACCGAAGAACTTAATGAAGCATGGGAAACACATTTGAACTGCGATTTTAATAATTGTTCCGAACACGGAGAACTTTCCGTAAGCAGAAAATTTGTAAATATCTCCGAAGCTCTTGAATATATCGGCTGCGAAAGAATCGAAATCCCGGATCTTAATACAAGAGTTTTCAATCCGAGAGTTTCTGTTCTTGGGTCGTACGATTTGTATTCGACAATTATGATTTATTGGGCATGCGAAAATACGGAAATTGATTTTACATGCTCTGCGGAAATTAATGTGGGCAAAAAAGATGAAAACAAAGAAAAGATAACCGGAAGAATGGTTGTAGGAGAAAAGGGGAATTTTTCCGAGGAACGAAGAATCAACAAAAACGGACTTGAATATATCGTTGTTTACAGCGACAAAAAAGAAGGATATTTCAGTGAATATTATGACAGGAACACCATGGAAAAAACTATGAGTGTAACCGCATATATAGTGAAAAACGATATTCTTTATGTTTACAACGATTCAATTTCGGAACTTTATAATAAAAACGGCACGGAAGTTGACGAAGTTACGCTTGGCAACATAAGAAAAAGGGAAAAGGAAGTTGTTGAAAAATATCTTGAACTTTGGGCGGACAGTTTTTAAAGAAATGCGGCGGTTTTACCGCCGCATTTCTTAATGTTTTCTTAAGATTCGCCGCAAGACGTTGAAATGTCAACTTTGCGGTGATAAGATTAAGAAAGGGGGGGGACGCAGCATGAAAAAGAAAATAATCGCCGCATTGCCTTTTGTAATAATGCCTGCTCTGATTCCGCTTTACAGCTTTCTTGACAGCCTGGTTTTTGTGGAAATATTCGGCTGCGGGTGCGTTCCCGGCGCCCAGACGAATATGCTCGGAATTCCTTTTAACGCAAACGATCTGCGCCTCGCGGCGTTTTCCGTTTTAACGGTCGGTCTGTCGGTATGGAGCGGCTTTATCGCGAAAAATTTTAAAAATAAAATCGCAAGAATAATATATTTCTTCGGTGCGGTTTTGTTTAACATTCTGCTGACGGCGTGGTATTACAAAACGGCCATGTGGATGTGACAAAAAAGGAGGCGGAGCAAAAATGGAATTTATCTTCAAACCGGAAAAACTTTCCGAAAATCTTTTCTATGAAATTTCCGAAGTGATTGCAAAGCGCACCGAAATTTTTTCGCGGAAAAAATTTCCGGGTCTTTGGGAGAAAACAGATGCGCTGAACGCGAAAAATCTTTCCGGACCGGCTCTTAAAAGACGGAAAATTTTCCGTAAAATAAACGGAATAATCTGTATTGCCCTTGGAATTTTTCTTTTTGTTCCAGGCCTTGTGAAACCGCAGGAACTTTTTGTTCCGCTTGTTGTGGGAGCTTTTGCAACGGTTTTCGGAATTTCAGCCGTTATTCCGAGGAAAACAGATGCTGAAAGATATCTTAAAAAAGCCAAAAAACTTGCAAAAGCAATAAACTCATCCCTTGAACCGGAGGATACGGTCGTTTTCAGCGAAGAGGGGATTTTTGAAAACGGCGCTTTGCTAATGAAATATGAGGAACTTGAAAGCGTTATAGAAAACCGAAGCATTTTTCTCGTTTGCGACGGAAAAAAGATTATGGTCTTGCGGAAAAGCGATATGGTTTCAGGAAATCCGGAGGAATTCAAAATTTTTATTGAGGAAAAAACAGGAAAAACAGTTGTGAACTGTGTTTAAAAAGGCGCCGTAAGGGCGCCTTTTTTGACAAGTTTTTTTGTTTCTTTGCGTTATATTGATTTTAAAAATCAACGCAAAGGAGCTTTTTTATAAAAATGACGGAAGTTAAAACAAAAAATTTTTCCTGGAAAATGCCGAAGATGCTCAAAGCCGCGGCGCCGGATTTTTTGAGCATGGCGCTTTGGATAATAGTCTGTTTCGCTGCTTCAAAATCCTTTCTTTTCGGGAAAATAGCGCCTTTTGGGGTTGCGGCAGTTGCGGCGTCGAAAAGAAATTCAGCAATCGGTGCGGCTTTCGGCGCGGTTATGGGATACATATTTTCGGATAATCCGGAGAACACTCTGCGATATGTTGCGGCGGTGCTCATGGCGTTCGGCGCAAAACTTGTTTTCGAACGTTTTGCAAACGGAGATGCAGTATCGGTGCTCATAGCTGGAGCGACAACCGCTTTTGCCTCTTTCGGATATGCGGCGGCAACGGTGTTTTCCGGTTACAGCGGGGCAATGGCGCTTGCGGAAACGGTTCTTGCCGCAGGGGGAGCATACTTCTTCAAAAGGACCGGCACGGCCTTCGAGCACGGAAAACCTCTTTTTTCTCTTTCCGTAAGCGACAGAGCCTGCGTTATAATGTCCGCCGCAATAGCTGCTTCCGCTTTGAGCGGAATTTATTTCGGAAAGCTGAATCTGGGCGGAATCGCCGCTTCTTTTATAGTTATAACGGCGGCGGGATACGGAAAGGAAAACGGCGGTGCGGTTGCGGGAACGGCGGTGGGAACAGCTTTGGCTCTGACTTCCGGAAATATCGGTACGGTCCTTGCTGAATATGCCGCCGGAGGGCTTTTTGCCGGGGTTTTCTCCGCTTTCGGAAAAATCGGAACGGCACTTTCTTTTGTTGCCGTAAGACTTATAATCTGTCTTGTTTCCTCGGATTTTCCGGATTATATTCCCGTTTATGAATCGGTTATAGCCGCGGGGACATTAGTGCTCATTCCGGAAAAGGCGGCAAGGTTCGTTTCGTCAATAACCGTTGGCGGAGGAAAAACCGCAGATTCGGAAACGGTGAAAGACCTTGTTTTGTCAAAGATAGGTAGGGCGGCGGACGGACTTCTTGATATCGCCGCGGCAACAAAAAAGGTTGCGGCTTCCGTTGCAAGAGAAAATTCCGAAGGAATGAGCACGGCGCTCAATTTTGCGGCTGAAAGGAATTGCCGAAGATGCTCAAAAAGTCTTACTTGCTGGAACGAAAGATATTCCGAAACAACGAAGGCTTTTTATGAGTTCGGAAAAGCCGCAAAAGAAAGACGAAAACCTGAACAGGAAGAAAATTTTTCCGGAATCTGTCCCCATACGGAAGAAATATTCAATGATGTGAAAAATAAATATAAAGAAGTTTCAGAAAAGAATTCCGCGGAACGAAAGCTCCGTAACGTCCGGGAAGTTGTAACCGACCAGTTCGACGGAACAGCGCTTTTGCTTAAAGATATTGCGGCGGAAGCGGCGGATGTGAAAAGCGTTGATAAAAAACTTTCCGCCGCCGCAAGAAACGTTTTTGAGGGAAGAGATATTCCGCTTTTTGCCTGCACCTGTTACTGCAATTCCGACGGATGCATTGTTATTGAAGTTTCAGGCGCAAAGGAAAGACTTAAAAAAGCCGATATTCCCGCAATAACCGAAGAACTTTCCGACGTTTGCGGGGTCGATCTTTCGGAACCGGTCAAAAGAGATACGGAAAACGCAAGACGGCTTGTTTTTTGCGAAAAACCGCTTCTTGAAGCAAAGTTCGGAACGGTTTCGATAAATGCGGAGGGAGAAAAGTTCTGTGGGGATTTTTTTGAAGGCTTTGTTGATCAGTATTGCTGCGCACATATGATTTTAAGCGACGGAATGGGAAGCGGGGAACACGCCGCACTTGATTCCATGATGACTGCGGGGCTTGTTGCAAGAATGGTAAGGGCGGGTTTTCGTTTCGGTCCGGCAATAAAACTTGTGAATTCTGCGCTTTTGCTTAAATCCGAAGATGAATCCCTTGCAACGGTGGATGCTTTTTCAATAAATTTATATACGGGCTGTTCCAATTTTTATAAAGCGGGTGCGGAAGCTTCTTTTGTTATGAAGAACGGAAAAGTGTCGAAAGTGGAAAATATTTCGTTTCCGGCGGGAATTCTCGGCGGTCCGGAATATGAACAAAGCAGCATGCATCTCGGCGAAGGGGACATAGTTGTTCTTCTGACAGACGGCGCAACCGCTTCCGGAAGCGACTGGATTTTTTCGGAACTCAGAAGTCTTTCGGAAAAATCGCCGGAAAAAATTGCGGAAGGAATCGCCGAAACGGCGTTCAGACGCCGTATCGACGGACATTCGGACGATATAACCGTTGCGGTAATGAAACTTATTTCAGGATATTAAAGCGTTAAAAAATTTTTTTAAAAAAGGTGTTGACATTCTTTTAAAAGGGGTATATAATGCACTCATTAAGTTTTATATCCGAAAGACAATGAAGAGAAGAGTAAGCGCAGGATGCGGCCACAGAGATTTCCCGGTTGCTGAAAGGGAAACGAACAGATCGCGCTGAAGATGGCCTTGGAGTTGCGCACCGAGCCGTTTTTGCGGTAAGGCTGCGACGGGTTTCGCCCGTTAAAGCGATGGGGTATGGTAGTACCCGACGAGGTTTTCACAGTGATGTGAAAACGAAAAAAGGTGGTAACACGTGAGTTATATGCTCTCGTCCTTTTAACAGGACGGGAGCTTTTTTATATCCCGTCGAAAGGAAAATTTTTAAGGAGAAGATAAGATTGATATGTATTGAAAACCTGTCGAAGATTTTTAAAACTTCAAACGAAGTTCATGCTCTCCGTTCGGTTTCGACAAATGTTGAAGCGGGAGATATCTTCGGCGTGATCGGTATGAGCGGTGCCGGTAAATCAACGCTCCTTCGCTGCATTGCACAGCTTGAAAAACCCACAAGCGGCGCAATTTACATTGAAGGCAAAAATATAACCGAACTTTCCGGAAAGGAAAACATCGAACTTCGCAAAAGAGTCGGCGTTATCTTCCAGGGATATCACCTTCTTATGCAGAGAACGGTTCGCGACAACGTCGGTTTTCCTCTTGAATTAAGCGGAATCAAAAAAGAAGAAAGAAACAAAAAAATCGATGAGCTTCTTGCTCTTGTCGGACTTGAAAACAAAGCCGACGCATATCCTTCCCAGCTTTCCGGCGGACAGATGCAGAGAGTTGCAATCGCAAGGGCACTTGCAAATAACCCTTCGATTCTTCTTTGCGACGAACCTACTTCCGCGCTGGATTCCCTTACAACAAAGGCAATCCTTAAACTCCTCAAGGATATCAACGAAAAGCTCGGAGTTACCGTTTTCATCATCACCCATGAAATCGGTGTTGTAAAATCGATATGCCGCCATGTGGCAGTAATAAATGAAGGCGAACTTGTTGAACAGGGAGCAACAGATGAAGTCCTTGCAAATCCCCAGCACAGCGCAACAAAACTTCTTCTCGGAATCTCCAACATCGCCGAAGGAGGTGATGCCGAATGATGGAATTCTTCCTTGAATACAAAGATATGCTTCTTGAAGGAACTTATGAAACCTTGCTCATGACCTTCGCTTCAACAATTTTTGCTTATCTTATCGGACTTCCCCTCGGCGTCATCATGGTAGCAACCGATGCCAGAGGAATAAGCCCCAACAAAACGGTAAACACCGTTCTCGGAACGATAATCAATATCGGACGTTCGATTCCTTTCGTAATTCTTATCGTTGCGGTAATTCCGCTTACAAGATTTATCGTCGGAAAAGCGATCGGACCGGTTGCGGCAATTGTTCCGCTGACCATTGCGGCAGCACCCTTCGTTGCAAGAATGGTCGAAACAGCATTGCAGGAAGTTGATCCCGGCGTTGTCGAAGCGGCCAAAACAATGGGCGCAACAAACTGGCAGATCGCAAGCAAAGTTCTTCTTCCGGAAGCTGTTCCTTCCCTCATAAGAGGATTCTCAATCACCACAATAACCCTGATAGGCTATTCCGCAATGGCGGGTGCCTTCGGTGCCGGCGGTCTCGGCGATATCGCGATCCGTTACGGCCACCATCGTTATCAGGCGGACGTTATGTGGGTAACCGTTGTTCTTATTGTTGTAATCGTTCAGGCCATCCAGATGGCATTTGAAATTGCGGCAAAGAAAATTGATAAACGTAACAAATAAATCTCATAAAGGAGAAAATACCATGAAAAAGATTATTGCTATCGCACTTGCACTCGTTCTCGTTCTCAGCTTCGCAGCATGCTCCAACGAATCCGACGAAAAAACCATTAAAGTAGGCGCATCCCCTGCTCCTCATGCAGAAATCCTTGAAGTTGCAAAAGAAGTTCTTGCAGCAGACGGCTGGACTCTTGAAATCGTAGAATTCACCGACTATGTTCTTCCTAACGAAACCCTTACCGCAGGCGAAATCGACGCTAACTATTTCCAGCACACCCCTTACCTCGAAACCTATAACGCAGAACACGGCACCGATATCGTTTCCGCAGCAGTTGTTCATTATGAACCCCTCGGAATCTATCCCGGAAAAACCGCTTCCCTTGATGCAATTGCAGAAGGCGCAGTAATCGCAGTTCCCAACGACGGTTCCAACGAAGCACGCGCACTTTACCTCCTCCAGGATCTCGGCCTCATCACCGTTGACGATTCCAAAGGCTTCAACATCACCGTTCTCGATATCGTTGAAAACCCCCTCAACCTCGAAATCATGGAAGCAGAAGCTGCACAGCTCCCCAACATCCTTGCTGACGTTGACTTTGCAGTAATCAACGGTAACTACGCAATCGGCGCAGGAATCGACGGCACCGTTCTTGAAACCGAAGCAAAAGATTCCGAAGCAGCACAGATTTACGGCAACATCATCGCTGTAAGAAACGGCGAAGAAGCAACCGAAAAAACTCTTGCTCTCATCGAAGCAATCTGCTCCGAAGAAGTTAAAGCATTCATCGAAGAAACCTACGGCGTTTCCGTTGTTCCGGTTTTCTGATTAAAGATCTGAATCAATAATTAAAGCCGCTCGAAAGAGCGGCTTTTCTTTTTTTGCAGTTTTCATAAAAAGAAAAACGGATTTCCAAATAGTCTGCCTTCCCAGAGGGGAAGGTGTCTGCGAAGCAGACGGATGAGGGATGGCATCTCTGTCTAAAAATTGTACATAAATATAAGTCTTGAGGTATTGTTTCAGTTTAAAATATATGCTAAAATAAACCAAATAACGAAACTTCGACGGGACGTCCCGTATTCTCTGCCATGTGCAGAGAATAAAGACTCCTGTTCGTTAAAAAAACAGGAGGAAAAATGAAAAAATCAGTTTCAATTTTGTTGTGTTTTTTAATGATTTTCAATATCTTTCCGACAAAAGCATTTGCGGAGGAAGAAAAAAGCCTTGAAGAAATAATCCGTCCGCAAATAGAATCCTTTGCAAAATCCATCGACCAGGCGAACGCAAACAAAAAGGCGCAGGATATTATTATCGGACACGGAATTTCCGGAAATGGAAAGAAACTTTCAGTCGGAAAAAACCATGCACTTACGGCAACTTTGATGAACAGCGAACTTTCAAAGGAATGTTTTGTAAAAACAATAGAAGAACTTTTAATCGAAGCCGAAAAACTTGATATGGATGAAATATACAGTTTGGAAAACATTATGTGGAAAATTGAAACTGAAAATATATTTTATGTGCATATTTATGATTATAATTCAAAAAGAGTGCCTATTGAAGTTGACGGATGGGGACGCCCGGACGATTACATAAAAATATACAGCAGAAAAGTCAAAAATGCGAATGCGTATGATAAAACTCTGGATTTGATAGCGGGACAGATTCTTGCTGATGTTGATATGAAAGTCAGCAAAATATATGATGATAAAATTGTGTATGATATAAGTGTTCTTATTACAGATTTTTTCGATTTCACAACAGAAAGCGGAAGCGAGCTTGAAAAACTTCTCGGTTGGGTCGGAATGCTCCTTTTTGAACCCTTTGAATGGGAAAGCAAATTCAATTTCCAAATCGAAATTCCAATAGAAAAACCGGAGGAAAACATTGTTTTCGGCGATTCGGACGGAAACGGAAGTGTCGACGTTACGGACGCATATTTTGCGCGCCTTGTTGCTGCAAAACTTGTTGTTCCGACGGAGGAACAGCTTGCCTTTTGCGACGTTGATTCCGACGGAAAAATAACCGCAATCGACGCAAATTTGATTCGCAAATACGCCGTCGGAATTATAAAGGAATTACCGGTAAAATAAAAAATAAAAGCTCCCGCAAAACGGGAGCTTTTTCTGTTTTTTGGAAATTATTTGTTTACACGGTAAGTTGCGTAATAAACGTTTTTGCCGGAAAGGTCCTCACCGAAATCAACTGCCCAAAAGCCGTATTTGGTGAAGAAATTGAGGGAATACTGGGGAACTTCGGCAACAACAGCCTTCGGTTTCTGGTCGGAAATGGCGCCGTCGATAAGGGAAGTTGCAACGCCGGATTTTCTGTAATCGTGATGAACGCCAATGAAAAGAATATTCATAACGTCGGAAGTGGAAGGGCTTGTAACACAAAAACCGGTTACAAAATCGCCGTCCATTGCAGCATAAATGGAAACATTGTTGCTGTGGCAGAAAGTTTCGATGGGAGCAATGGTTTCTTCGCCTTTGAAGAAAAGTTCTTTTTCAATCTGCTGGAATTCGGGGCCGTCCGTAAGAATTTTTTTAATTTCGTACATAAACCTAAACCGCCTTTGCCAAAAAAATAATACACTTCATTTTACCATATAAAACCTCAAGTATCAAGCTATATCGACAAAAAACGGCAAAAAAACGGACGGAAAATTTCCGTCCGTTTTTTATGCTTTATTTTTTATCCATATAATGGGCAATTCCGTAAAAAGCGCCGTAAAGAACTCCGGCGGAAGGCCAGATTATCCATGTTCTGTGCCATTCCATTGTGTAAAACTCCAGCCGAGATAAATTGCGGTTATAACGCACCAATAGATAGTGGATATAGGTTTCATCTTCTTTTCGGTAAGTTTCTTTTCAACGGTATAATCGTTCTGCTGAAGAAGCTTTTCGGTGGTTTCCCAGGGAATTCCGGTGCGGATGAGAATATAAACTCCCG
>JAZQUO010000002.1:0-12622 GCA_045631325.1 Oscillospiraceae bacterium | reverse complement strand
CAACTCCTTGGCCCACAGAACGACATGGCTACGATCCGACTTAAATCACAGCTCCCGGCGGTTATGTATATTCCACCCTTCCCGGCGGCGTATACGGTTCCATGAGCGGTACCTCCATGGCAGCACCTCATATGGCCGGTGCAGCAGCAGTTATGCAGCAGTATGTTGATGAAGCATTTGCAGGTTATTCCGAAACCGCAAAACGCGAACTCATCAACACTCTTATTATGAACACCGCAATTCCCGTACAGGATGAATACGGCGTTGAATACGCAGTAAGAAAACAGGGTGCAGGTCTTGCACAGATCAACAATGCTATCAACACCAAAGCATATGTAACCGTTGATGGCTGCGAACGTCCGAAAGCAGAACTCGGCGACAGCGCAGAAGGCGTTTACACCATCGATCTTACTGTTCATAACTTCGGAAGCGAAGAACTTACTTATAACATGAACGCAATTCCGCTTACTTCCGAACTCACTTCCGACGGTGTTGACATCTATATGCTTGAATATCAGTATGTAATGCCCGAAGACGAAATGATCGTTGAATTCACCGACGACGTTATCACCGTTCCCGCAGGCGGCGAAGCTTCTGTTTCCGTAACCCTTACCCTTACCGAAGACGAAAAAGCATTCCTTGATTATTATTGCTACAACGGCACTTTCATGGAAGGCTTCATCGTATTCGAATCTGCTAACGCAGACGGAATTGACCTTTCCGTTCCTTATCTTGGTTTCTATGGTGATTGGGGCGCAGCACCTATCTTCGACGCAACCGTATTTGACGACGAACTTGCTTCCGCATATACCGGCGCAATGGTTGCACTCAATGCTGCCGGCAACGGTTTCTACCTTGGTATGAACAAGTTCACCGGTGCAGTTGCTGAAGAAAAAATTGCTGCTTCCGCATACATGACTATGGGCGGTTATTATCCCACCGCTATCTATGGTCTCCTCCGTGCACCCAAAACCCTTACTTACACCATTACCAACGAAGACGGCAATGCAATTGATATCTTCTCCGCAAATGGTAATTATCTTGAGTATTATGGACCCGAAGTAACCTTCGAAAACGTAATCAAATCCTTCTATTATTCCAAAGGCGGCTTCATCAACAACATGGCAGGTCCTACCTACGAAGGTTGGATGCCCATTGAATTCGGTCCCGACGGCAAACTCTACTACATTGACGAAGGTCAGTATTACCTCAACGCAACTGCAAAAGTTGACGGTACCGACAGCCCCGCAGGAACCCAGACCCATACCTTCCCGATCTTCTTTGATAACACTGCTCCTGAAATTCTCGGAACCAGATATGACAACGTAAACGGAAATCATTACGTATCCATCGCGCTTTACGACAACCATTACGTAATGGGTCTCCAGATCCTCAGCGCTGACGGCACTCGTGAAATCACCGATATTGTTACCCTTGACGATGTTGTAACCGAAGCAGGCACTATCTGCTCTATCACCTTCGATGTAACCGATTTCGTAAATGAAGGTATCGACAGTGCAGTTCTCGAAGCTATGGACTATGCACAGAACAAATATGTAAGCTATGAATTCAGCCTTGTTCACAATACTCCCGAAGCTGCATCTATTGACCTCCTTGTTGAAAAGAATATCGCATACATACTTGGCCAGGAGAGCTTTGAAGTTGAAGCTGAAGTAACTGTAGTTGCTGATAATATTTACGAAGAAAATATTACCTGGACTTCCAGCGACGAATCCATTGCAACCGTTGAAGCAACCGGAGAAGTCGTATATGATGAGGAAACCGGTGCAGCTTATTACAAAGCACTTGTTTCCACTCATAGCGGAAGAGGTAATGTAACCATTACCGCAACCACCTCCAATGGTCTCAGCGATTCTTATTCCTTCTATGTATATGGAGGAACAATTTATGGCGGCGGAATTATCGAATATCCTAACGAACGTCCTTCCGAACCTTCTGTTCCTTCCGAACCTTCCGAAGGCTGCGACCACGATTGGTCCGCTTGGGAATATAAAGACGGATTCATGAAACGTACTTGCGCAAACTGCGGCATTACTGATCTTGCAGCAGCTTCCGAAAGAACCGAAGAAGAATCCAACCCCAACACCGGTGCTCCCGTTTCCGCAATCGGTGCAATTGCAGTTCTTGCTGCAGCAGCATTTGTTCTTAAAAAATAATCAGATTTTGGTTTGAATTGATTTTTAAGAATCTTTAAATAAAAAAAGTCCGGATTTTCCGGACTTTTTTTATTTTGTTGAAAAACTTCCGGAAGAATGATATCATATTATTATAATTTTTCGGGAGGCGGAAAAATGATTGTAAAAGCTGTTTGCGAATATAACGAAAAAGGTTGCCTTGTTTATGCGGAAAATTTTCCGGGAGCATTTGTCCGGGGAAGAAATTATGAAAACGCAATTGCAAAATTTCCGAAAGAAATCGAAAGCTGGCTTGATTGGGCAAACGGAGAAGCAAAAATCGATTCGCCCATAGAAATTGAACTTGTTCAGAATAAAGAAACTGAACTTAACGTTTCCGACGCGGATTCGGATATTATTTTCGATTCTGAAAGGGAACCTCTTACAAAAGAAGAATACCAGAAACTTAAAATTCTTGCTCTTCGCTCCGCAATGGATCTTGAAAGAATGTACGATTCAATTCCGGACAAAAAGATGAGGATAGCTTTGGAAAGGGATACTTTTTACGGAAAAATTCCTTCAACCGCAAAGGAAATGTATGACCATTGCATGAACATTACGGAATATTATTTCGGGGAGATCGGCGTTTTTGCGGAAAACGGCCCGGATATTCTTTCCTGCCGCCAAAAAGGTTTTGAGGAACTTGAAAAGCAGGAAAACTTCCTCCAAAATAAAGTTTTTGAGGGAAGTTACGACGAAGAATGGTCGCTTCGGAAAGTTTTGCGGCGTTTCATATGGCATGACAGAATCCACGCAAGAGCGATGTACCGCAGAGCATATGAGGCGTTCTGGGATTCGGATATAGATAATGTTTTCCGTTTCAAAAGATAAGCCTTGTTTTTAAATATCTTTTAACAGGTTTTTAAAAAACTTTTATTCGTTTATTATTGTATTTTTGATGGGTTTATGATAAACTGTAAATATTATTTGATACGGAGATGAAACAATGGTCAGAATAGTTACAGATTCCGCGGCGGATTTTGAGCCTTGGGAACTTGAACAGAAGAATATAAAAGCGGTTCCGCTTTCGGTAATTTTCGGCGAAAAGGAATATAAGGAAAATATCGATCTTACAAAAGAAGAGTTTTATGAACTTCTTAAAACCGAAAAAGAAATGCCCCATACTTCCCAGCCTTCGCCCCAGGATTATCTTGACCTTATTGATGAAGCAAAAGAAAACGGCGACGATATTATCATAATCACAATTTCTTCCGGGCTCAGCGGAACTTATCAGAGCGTTGCGGCAACGAAAGAACTTTCCGGTTATGAAAGATGTTTTGTAATCGACAGCCTTAACGGAACCGGCGGCGAAAGAATGTCGGTTGAATATGCGGTGCGCCTTCGCGATGAGGGAAAATCCGCGGAAGAAATTGTTGAAAAAGTCACCGCACTCCGCGAAAGGGTTGTTCTTTATACTGTAATGGATACCCTGGAATATCTTCACAGAGGCGGAAGAATTTCGAGCACTGTTTACAGAATCGGAAGTATTGCTCATATAAAACCGATCATGCATGTAAGCAAAGAAGGAAAAGCGGAAATTCCCGCAAAAGCAATGGGAACTTCAAAAGGCATTGATTTTGTTGTTAAACATGTTGAAAAAGATATGCCGGATGAGGATTTTCCGTTCTACATAATGTTCACCGAAAACAGAAAAAACGGTGAGATCCTTCGTGAACGCCTTGAAAAAATCGGTGTTTCTGTTCCGGAGGAAAGAATTATTCCGGTCGGAGCCGTTGTCGGAACCCATATCGGTCCCGGCGCATGTGCGGTTGTTTATATCGGAAAGGAATAAAATAAAAATCCCTGCTTTTTTAAAAAGCAGGGATTTTTGTTAAAACAGAAGATATAAAAGGGCAAGGAGAAGTTTCGGATCCGCCTTTTCGTTCCAAAGAATCCAGAGAAGAGCAAGAATGACCAATTTATCGTTATCAATTTCTCTGAATATTGAAGAAAGGGCGTTTTCCGGAGGGGGATGTTTTTGGCTTTGAAAATTCCCCGGGGCTGGTGCGGAAAAAATCGGTTCGTTTCCGTTAACAAGTCTTGCCCGGGACTGCATTTCTCTTACTCTTCTTTCTGCTTCCTTTTGCATTTCGGAAAGCGCCTCCTCGGAATAATCGTTGTGGTGCCATTTCAGAACAGACCACCCCCGAAGATTCCGCTTTCTTCAAGGGCAGGAAGAACGCTCATAAGCCGAAGAATATTTATTGCGCCGTCGACTTTCTGCGGATTTTTAAGATGGGGACGCAGCGCCCGAAGCAGATTTACGTTGCTGTCGTCGCAATTCATTTTTGAAAAAATTCCACGGAGTTTCAAGAGCATATTGATATCTATATCCGGTATCTGCGGTTCCGGATTTTTCGGTTGATTCTGATTAAACAATTCCGAAAAATCAAAAGGAGGCGCGGCGGAATTTTGATTCGGAGAAGTTTCGCTGTTTTGTCCGAGGGAGGAAAGAAGATTCCGGATATTTCTCTGGGCTTCTGGGTTTTGCAAAATTGCGGAAAGCTGTTCCGAAAGGTCGGGCATATCAGCCGCCTCCAATCAGTTTTTTGATAATTGCCTGATTCTTCGGATCGGAAAGGAACTGTTCCAGTTCACGCGGACTGTTTGCATAATGCCGGATTTTCGGTGCGGCAATATTTCCGAAAACGCCGAGGTCATTGTTTCTTGCGGCATTTGCAAGTTTTTCCTTGCTGATCCCGAGTTTTTTGCTTGCAGCATCAAGAAGAGCGTTCTGCTGTTCGGGGGTGAGGTTAAAATCCATAAAATAAATTCCGCCTTTCGTAAATTTTTCGGATATCCGCCTTGTGCAAAAGCCGAAAGCGGAATATAATAAAAAATATGAAAATGCTTTTTGCGATATTCCGGAGAAGGAGGTTTTTCGGGAAAAATGAGAGCTGTTGTTTTTTCGGACAGTCACGGAAATTATGACGTTCTTGAAAAAATTATGGAGCGGCATAAGGATGACGGAGATATTTTTATTCATCTTGGTGACGGTGAAAGGGAACTTGAACTTATTCAATATGTTTATAATGATAAAAAGATTTATTTTGTTTCGGGAAACTGCGATTGGGGAACGGATAAACCGGATTATGATATTATAAAATTCGGCGGAAAAACAATTTTCTTCACTCATGGCGCAAGATTCGGAGTTAAAGGCAACCTTTATATGGCAAAGCTTTTTGCAAGAAAAAACGAAGCGGATATTCTTCTTTACGGACACACACATATTGCAATGACGGATTATGAGGACGGACTTTATATCATGAACCCCGGAAGCTGCGGAAGACCGAGAGAAGGCGGACCGAGTTACGGAATAATTGATATTACCGAAGCGGGAATCGCGATGCATACGGCCGAAATTTAATATTGATATTTTTCTCCGGCGGAAATTCGCCGGAGTTTTTTTGTTCTAAATAAAAAATCCTTTGCATAGATTTTGAAAAGAAAACGAAAAGGAGAGGATTTTTATGGAACTTGATACAAATTTCCGGAAAGTTTTTTGCTTTGGAAAAAGCGAAGAGAAAAAAGCTGTTATTCCGGTCGATTGTTCGATAATTCTTCCGGATTATTTTCCGGACGTTATGAAAATTTTGCGTTACAAAGCGAAAACCGTTAAAAACCCGGTTGTTTCCGAAGGGGGAACGGAAACTGTTTCCGGAAACGTGAATATAGAAGTAAGCTATATTTCGGAGGAAGGTGAGCTTTGTTCATGCAGCCAGCTTCAGCCTTTCAGCCACAGTTTTGATTGTCAGGGAAAGATTTCCGCAGCAGAATCGGAAGTTTTTGTGGGAGAGATCGGATGTAAAGCTGTAAACAAAAGGCGGATCGATCTCCACGGAAGTATTGAAGCTGTTTTAAGAATTATTCAGGCAGAAGAAAAACAGATTCTTTCTTCCGCTTCCGGGGCGGGAGCGGTTTGTAAAAACGAAAGCATTGAAACGGTTTTTATTGCCGGAGAATTTCTTAAAAATTTTACGGTTGAGGAAAAAGGGGAACTTGGATACGGAAAGCCTCCGTTTGGGAAAATAATCAGGTCATCCGCCTTCGGAGAAGTTACGGAATGCCATGTTATTCAGGACAAAATTGTGACAAAAGGCGAAATCAGAATCAAAGTATTATGGGTTCCGGAAGAAAACGGAGAAAATTCCGAAAAAGGTCCGTTCCTTTCGGAATTTGTTTTCCCGGTCAGCAGAATGGTGGATGCGGACGGAATTTTGCAAAGCGATATCTGTGACGCAAGGTATGATGCGGACTTTCCGGAAATTTCACCTTCGGAAGACGGACAGAATCTTAACATCAGGATAAAAATCGGGATTTTTGCAAGAGTTTACCGAAAAGCGAAAATGGATTTTGTTTCGGATATGTTTTCAACGGATTTTGAATCTAAGGTTGAAAGAGAAAAAATCTCTGTGATAAACGAAGCAATTCCGGTTTCGGTGACCGAAAAATTTTTTGAAAAATTTGAGCTTCCGGAAACGGCGGAAGAAGTTATTGACGTATGGATGGAACCAAAGGTTCCGGAAATGGGGAAGGACGGAAAAATTATAATAGGAGCGGATCTTTGTATGTTTGCGAAAGATCCGGACGGTAATCCGCTTTATTTTGAAAAAGAACTTTCGAAAGAAATTGCTTCCCCGGCGGAAGGAAAACAGATTGCTTTTTACAATCTTTGCACAGGAATCCGCGAAGAGGAATTTTCCTTCGGAAAAGAGGGAAAAACGGAGATTTCTTCTTCGGTGCTCATTGACGGAACGGCTTTTTGTTCTTTGAGCACCGAAGCGGTGACAGCGTGCTCGATGGATTTTGAGAAAAAAACGGGAGAAAAACCCGCGATGGTCCTTTTCTTCGGAGAAAAAGGTGAGAATCTTTGGGATATCGCGAAAAAATACAGAGTTTCGGAAGAAAATATCATGAAGGAAAACAATCTTTCAGAAGAAATCCTTTCCGAAAAAACGATGATCGTGATTGCATGAAATAACGGTTTTATATATGAGCACGCTTTTTATGAGGCGTGCTCATTTTTTTGATGTTTGTGTGAAAGAAGGAAATTACTGTTTTGGAAGAGTTTTGAACCGTTTCCATATCTTCCGGAAGCAACGCTGAATATGGTACAAAAAAGATTTTTAAAAATTTTTTTGAATAGTGAAAATTGACGGATTTTAAAAATTTGCTGGGTTTTCGTCCGGAAAAACGGTAAAATCGTTTCTGCCGAAAGCTTTCCTTCGGAGAGAGGAAGGTTTTCCACCAAAAAGCTAAATTAATTACGGAGGAAGTTTAACATGAAAAAAGCTCTTGCTCTTTTGCTTGCAGTAATGATGACTGCGGCAATGGGTGTGACTTCTTTTGCTGACATCCCTGTTATAGACCTCACCGAAGAAATCGGAAGTGCTTCCGGCACTTATATCAAGATTTCCAACTCCGACATCTGGACCGCTCCGCCTTCAAGCACCGGCAACACTTCTACCTTCTATACCAACGGTATGGGCGGCGTTGTTTATTTTTCCATGATTTTCAAACCCAACACTTTTAAAGACGTTAAGGTCGAATCTACCGGAATTGTTTCCGCAACCGTTCTTGATTACGATCCGGCAGTTTATTCCGCAAACGACGAAGTATGGGAATCCATCAGCGAAGATATCAACTTCAGCATCAGCGATTCCAAAAGCGGTTCCGTAATCGGTTATGAGAAAATTACAACTGTTACCAACAAAGGTACTTATGACGAAGAAACCGGTCTTTTCACCGTTACCGAAGAAGGCAAACCCGTTACAACTTATGCAATGGGCGGTACCGCAGAAGCAAAAACCGAACTCAATTCCGACAAAACCGAACAGACCATTGTAACTGTTGAAACCATCAATTTCAGCACCGACTATATTGAAGTTCGCGCAGCTGCAAAATTCCTTAATGACGAGGGCAAAACCACCCGTTACGAAGCAGTATGCAACCAGGACGTTTATATTGTAAAAGTAAAAGTTGACAACAACTTCGGCACCAACTATGCAAAAGGTACCTTCCAGGCAAAAGCAACCGGCAAAGCAGACGGAAAAGCTTATGCAGGTATTAAAAATGACGTAATTGCCGACGTTGCAATTGCTTCCAAAGATACTGTTGAATATTATGCAGAACATTATAAAGGCAACGCAAAAGGCGAACTTTTCCCCATTAATGAAATGACCGGCAAAGAAGACTTCGGTTATTGGGATTTTTATGAGGACAGAATGTCTTCCCCGAAAGCATTTGTAATTTCCACCACCGCTTTCCGTTCCATTGTTGACAAAGGCATCACCCTTGTTGACAATACCGAAAACCCCACTGTTATTGTTGATATTCCGAAAGTTTCTGCAGGACAGCACGGCGTTAACTTCCTTAACGACAGCGGCGCAAAATATAAAAAAGTTGACGGCGAACAGGTTTTTGATAACTACTACCTTGATTTTTACGGAACCCAGCCTATTTCCACAGATTTTACCATCACCTGGAAACCCGGCTGCACCTACGGCGAACTTCTTCAGAAATTCGGTAAAAATACCGACGAAAGCGAAAAAGTCACCTTCCATCTCAACGTTGACGGCAAGGATTCCAAACTTGTTATCGATTACAGCAAGGTAAATCTTTACGATGAAGTTGAAATTGAAATCGTCCGCAAAGGCGGTTCCACTCTTGGCAGATACGTTCTTTCCGGAAGCAAAGTTAACGTTAACAACAACACCGGTTCCGGAAGCGGAAACGGAAACGGAAACGCAGGTTCCGGCAGCAACGGCGGTTCTTCCACCGAAAAGAACCCCAACACCGGTGCGGAGGACTTTATCGGAGTTTCCGCAGCGATGGCTGTTGTTTCCGCAGCAGCAGGAATGGCTCTTGTTCTTAAAAAGAGAAAATAATTTCCGATCACCTTTCATAAAATTATAAATAAAGAAATCCCTTTCGGAACTCTCCGCCGAAGGGGATTTTTTTGTTTATATAAAGAAAAAACCGCATTATTTCGCGGTTTTTGTTGACAAAAATGTTTTGCGGTGTTAAAATGTAGGCCCAGCGTAATTATTATAACTTAAAATATATAAAAAGGGAGGACGAATCTATGGTAATCGGAAGAGAAGTTAAACTTGATTCCATGGAAAAAAACTGGGCTTCTGCCGGGGCGAAATTCGTTGTTGTTTACGGAAGCCACAAAAGCGGAAAAACCGCCGTTCTTTCAAAATTTTCCGAAGGAAAAAGAGGGGTATTCTTTTCTGCGGAAAAACTGAATTCTTTTATGAATCTCCGGCTTTTTGAAAAAGCTGTTTCGGAATTTTCCGGGGAGGAGGAAGATTTTCCAACTTGGAAAGTTGCTTTCAAAAGAATCGGCGAATTTGCAAAGGAGGAAAGATTCCTTCTTGCAATAGACGATTTTGCGGATCTTGTTTTTGAGGATAAAACCATTCTTAAAGATTTCCGCAATGCTTTTGAAAACGAATGGAGAAACAGCAATATCTTTGTTGTTGCGGGATGCGGAAGAGTATGCTTTACCGAAAACGAGATCCTTGCGGAAAATTCCGCTGCTTCAATGCGAAGACCGGTTATTTATAAGCTTGAAGAACTGGATTATCTCGATTCCGCGAAACTTTTGCCGAAAGAAACGCCTGCAACTGATAAGATGAAATATTATTGCTGTCTTGGCGGAATTCCGGAATATCTCAGATTGGTTGAAGGCGGAAAAACCTTTGAGGAAAATATAAGGGATATTTTCCTCAAAAAAGAATCCCCGCTTTTCCGCGAACCGCCGATGCTTTTCCTTGACGAACTCCGTGAACCGGAATTTTATAATTCAATTCTTTTTGCTCTTGCGAAAGGAAGCCAGAGAATCAACGAGATTGTTGCGGAAACCGGAGAAAGTTCCACAAAAGTCAATAAATATCTGCTGACCCTTCTCCAGATGGAGATCGTTACAAGGGATATTCCTTTCGGTGAAGAAAACAAAGCCAGCAGAAAAGGCGTTTATACCATCAGCTCCAAAGCACTTGCTTTCTGGTTCCGCTTTGTTCTTCCGAACAAACAGGCCATTGCAGCAGAAAAACCTGTTCTTGAAAATCTTTCCGAAGAAATCGACAGATATATCGACGGGAAACTTTTTGAGCAGGTCTGCATGCAGTATATGCTCAGAAAAAACAAACAGGGCATGCTTCCTTTTCTCGGTTCGGTTGTGGGAGGATACTGGAATTCTCTTAAAGAATATTCCGATGCAAAACTTGTTGCTGCAAACCAGCGCAACCGCCAGATCCTTTTTGCGGAATATCGCAGAAGTTTTTCTGAACCGGGGGAACAGCTTCTTTCCCGTCTTCGCAAAAACGATAAGCTTTTCCCAGAATATTGGGAACGATTCGACATGCTCTTTTCTGTTGAACAGTTCCCGAGAGAGATACGCAACCTTGAAAATATGAAACTCAAGCTCGTTGACGTTGAAGGACTTTATAAATGATATATAATGTATTAATATATTATATAATATACTACATTAAATAAGGAGAAAAAATGGATTTTGTAATTGAACTTATAGGATATCTCGGTTCGATACTTGTTCTTATTTCGATGCTGATGTCATCGGTAATCAAGCTTCGAATCATCAACACTGTCGGAAGTATTATTTTTACTTTCTATGCTTTTGCAATCCAAACTTATCCCACCGCTATTCTTAATGTAATTCTTGTCGGAGTAAATATTTATAATATTGTAAAGCTTCTTAAATCAACAAAGCAGTATGACCTTGTTGAAGTAAAAGCAGAAGATTCCTTTACAGGATATTTCGTTGAACATTACAAAAAAGATATTGAACTTTATTTTCCGGAATTTAAAAACAATGCATCGCTTTATGATGCCGCATACATAGTTTGCTGCAATGCAGACCCGGCGGGAATTCTTCTTGGAAAGAAAAACGGAGACGAAATCGAAATTTCTCTTGATTACACAACTCCTATGTACAGAGACTGTTCCGCAGGCAGATTCCTTTACGCTGAACTTGAGAAAAAAGGAATCAAAAAGCTTGTTTACAGAAGCGCGGACAAAAAACACGCGGAATATCTTGAAAAAATGGGCTTTACCAAAAACGAAGAAGGATATGTCAAGGAAATATAAAAAGAGTTCCGCGGAAGAGGCGGAAAATTATAAAACAGTTGCAGTCCCGGCATGTTGTTTGTCGAGACTGTTTTTGTATTTATTGAAATTTGCCGGATATTCTTGCCTCTCCCTATGGGAGAGGTGCCCCGCAGGGGCGGAGAGGGAAAACTCCAGCTCAGTCATGCTGCCGAGCAGGAGAATAACACAAAAACCGAACGAGATACCGGCAATCTGAAAAATGATTAGATATATATCAAAATAAATATTGACAAAGGCGGATTTTGTGATATAATTCAATTAGATGTACATCAAATTGAATTATAAAGGAAGAAAGAATATGTTTGTTGAATATCTGGAAAGCAAAATTTCGGAAAATTCTTTAGAAGCGGAAAATCTTGAAAAAAACTATCGACATGACGATGCTGTTTTTGTTAAAATAAAAATCAACGTATATGATGTTTGCAAAACGGTTTTCGGCGTTTTCAAAAAAACGAAACCGCAGGATGATTTATATAATGAATATATAAATAAGCTTGATGAATTTGAAAGGATTTGGTTTTCTTCGGCGGAGAATGCAAAAAAATTCGGCGATTCCAAAAAAATCGCAGCAGAGGAGGCAAAACTTTTTGTTCTTGCGGAAATAAAGAAAAAATTTATTGAAACACGGGGTGAATAAAGATGAAAGAGGAAGCTGCTCTTAAACTTTTTAAGTGTCTTGGGGATAAATCCCGCCTTCAGATACTTAAAATTCTTGCAAAAGAAGAAATGTATGTTGAACTTCTTTCAAAAAAGCTTGATCTTACTCCGGCAACGGTTTCTTTCCATCTTAAAAAACTGGAAGACGCGGGAGCGGTTTCTTCAAGAAAAGAACAATATTATACTATATATACAATTAATAAAAATGTTTTTATGATTTCCCTGATGGATATAATCGAAGAAGCTTCCCCAGAAGAAAACGAACAGAAAGAAAGGGAAGAGGCATACCGCAAAAAAGTTATTGAAAGCTTTTTTGAATACGGCAGACTTAAATCAATTCCGGCGCAAAGAAAAAAAGAAAGAATCGTTCTTGAAGAGATTGCAAAAGATTTTGAAAATGGAAAAGATTATCCGGAGCAGGAAGTTAATGAAATAATCAAAAAATATCACGAAGATTTCTGTACCATTCGCCGAGATATGATTTCGGAAGGGATTCTTGAAAGAGAAAAAGGAATATATATAAAAAAATAAAGGAGCGGGCAGAAAGATCTGCTCCTTTATTTGCAAAATATTGACCAAAGAAAGCGGTGCATGTTATCTTTGCGGAATTCTTTTGGGATTTATTTCGTTGAAAA
>JAZQUO010000001.1:0-37874 GCA_045631325.1 Oscillospiraceae bacterium | reverse complement strand
AGAGGGTCTTAAAAAATCCAAAATTATCATCGCATTGGTTTGCCCCGCCATTTGGGTTGCATTTATTGCATATTTCTTTTACATCTGCGCAGCGCTTGGTGTAATTTAAAATAATAATTGAAAAGCCGCCCTTTTGGGCGGCTTTTTTTGTCGGTGCGCTTTTGTGTTGAAAAATTCATAAATATATAATATAATATATAATTAGCTTATTATAACCGGAGGTAAACCAATGGCTTTTTCATACGAAACTTTAAACCCGCGCCAGATGGAAGCGGTAAACCATAAAGAAGGTCCTCTTCTTGTTCTTGCGGGAGCGGGAAGCGGCAAAACCACCGTCCTTATCGCAAGGGTTGCAAAACTTATTGAAAGCGGAGTCCGTCCATGGAACATTCTTACCATAACATTTACGAACAAAGCGGCGGATGAACTCAAAAACCGCCTTGTAACAAAGCTTGGAATGGAAGCGCAGGACGTTTTTGCTTCAACTTTCCACAGCATGTGCGTAAGAATTTTGCGCCGCGACGCAGAAGCAATCGACCTCCCGAAAAGCTTCACTATTTATGACGCCGATGACAGCCTTCGCGTAGTTAAAAAATGCCTTAAAAACCTCAATATGGAGGAAAAACAGTTTCCGCCGAAACCTTTGCTTGGCGCTATAAGCCACGCGAAGGAAAGACTTGAATCACCGGAGGATATGGCGGACCTTGCGGACAGAAACGGCGATTACCGAATGAAAATCACCGCAAGGGTATATAAAGCATATCAGAAGGAACTCCACGAAGCGGGAGCACTTGATTTTGACGACCTTCTTTGCGAAACCGTTCGCCTTTTCAAAACAAAGCCGGAAGTTCTCGAATATTATCAGAACCGCTGGCAGTATATTATGGTCGATGAATATCAGGACACCAACCACGTTCAGTATATGCTTGTGGCAATGCTTGCGAAAAAGAACAAAAATCTTTGCGTAGTCGGTGATGACGACCAGTCAATCTATAAATTCCGCGGCGCAACCATTGAAAATATCCTTTCTTTCGAACGCCAGTTCCCGGGTGCAAAGGTCGTTCGCCTTGAACAGAACTACCGTTCAACACAGAACATTCTTTCCGCTGCGAACAGAGTCATTGAACACAACACCGAGCGAAAAGGCAAAAACCTTTGGACTTCAAACGGTGACGGAAACAAAATCACCGTCCGCCGCTGTGTTGACGAGGACAGAGAAGCGGAATTTATTGCGGATAAAGTTCTTGACGGAATTTCAAAAGGCGCAAATTACAGCGATTTTGCCGTTCTTTACAGAATGCACGCCCAATCCGCAAGCCTTGAGCGAACCTTCATGAGAGCGGGAGTGCCTTATAAAATCATCGGCGGTCTCCGCTTTTATGAACGCAAGGAAATCAAGGATATGCTTGCATATATGTCCGTAATCGCAAACCCTTCGGACAATCTTCGTCTTGAACGAATCATTAACGAACCGAAACGCGGAATCGGCGCAACAACTCTTGCTGCCGCCCAGCATATTTCCGACGTTACCGGAATGAGCCTTTTCGAGGTTTTCGATCATTCCGATGAATACGCCGACCTTTATAAAAGAAGCGCCGCGCTCAAAGGTTTCACCGATATGATCAAGGAACTTGCGGAAATTGCCGAAGATTTTGATGCCGGGGAATTCTTCGATGCCCTTTGCGAAAAAACCGGATATACCGAAATGCTCCGTGCACAGGGAACCGAAGGCGAGACTCGCCTTGAAAACATCGGCGAACTTAAAACCAACATGATGAAATATCAGGAAGCGGCAGAAAACGCCGAACTTTCCGGCTTCCTCGAGGAGGTTGCGCTTTATACCGACCTTGACCGCCTTGAAGAAAGCGATTCCGTCCTTATGATGACTCTTCATTCCGCAAAAGGTCTTGAATTTGAAAACGTGTTCATAATAGGTGCGGAGGAAGGCGTTTTTCCCGGAATGCAGGCGATTTACGATATGACCGAAATGGAAGAGGAACGCCGCCTTGCCTATGTGGGAATTACAAGAGCGAAGAAAAACCTTTTCCTTACCGCCGCCGCAAGCAGAATGATTTTCGGTCAGACAAACCACAACCGTCTTTCCCGTTTTGCGGAAGAAATTCCGGAAGAATATAAGGATTTCTTCGACGAAAGCGAAAGCCGCAGAAGAAATATAAGCTATCATTTTGAAGAGGATTCCGCAGGAAAGGTACATATTGAAAAAACTTTCACCGAAGCACCGAAGGCGGAGGAAACAAGCTTCCGCCCGGGAGATTCTGTTTTACATAAAGTTTTCGGAAGGGGAATGGTTGTTTCAGTAAAAAACATGAGCAGCGATGCTCTTCTTGAAATTGCTTTCGAAAAAGTCGGTACCAAAAAGCTTATGGCGAATTTTGCAAAACTTAAAAAGGAATAATATATTTGTTTTTCCCCGAAAGGAGGAAGTTTATTGAAACGAATTTTACTTACAGCGGAAGAAGCGGCCGTTGCTTCCGAAAACGGAGTTTCCACCGAAAGCATCGATGCTTTTCTCAACACTCTTGAAAAAATGGAATTGAAAGAGATAGTTTCAAAATACGGCGAAAGTTTTCTTTGGGCAATTATTACCATAATAACCGGAATAATTCTTGTGCACTGGGCGCTTAATGTTATAATGCGCTACGTTGAAAAAAGCAATCTTGCCCCGGGCGCAACAAAATTTCTCCGCGGAATAGTCGCATTTTTGCTTTATTTTGTCGTAATTTTAACTGCCGCAAGCGTCCTTGGAATTCCTGTTACTTCCGTCCTTGCGATTTTCAGTGTATTCACCCTTGCGTTTTCGCTTGCAATCAAGGATATAATCGCTCTTTTTGCAAGCGGAATAACAATTCTCGCATCAAAACCTTTTAATGCGGGAGATTTTGTCGAAATTCCTGAAGAAGGAGTTTCCGGATATGTTTCCCAGGTGGGACTTATCCATACACATCTTTTTACCGCCGATAATAAGGAAATAATTATTCCGAACAGCATTGTTGCGGGGAACACCCTTATAAATTACAGCAAAATCGGTCTTCGGCGTCTTGATTCCGTTTATTCAATAGGTTACAGCGAGGATTTTGAAAAAGCAAAAAGAATTATCCGCGAAGTTGTGGATTCGGAACCTCTTGTTGAAAAAGAAAAAGATATTTTCATAATGGTGACAGCAATGGGACAAAGCAGCATAGATATCGTCTGCAAGGTCTATGTCAGATGGGACAGTTACGAAACCCTTCGCTGCAGACTTAACGAAAACGTGAAACTTGCTTTTGACGCAAATAAAATCGAAATTCCTTATAATCAGATAGATGTTCATATGAAATGAGGGAAAAAGAAAATGATTGGAACTTTGAACCGAAAAGAAATCGGAAAAGGCGCCTTTTTGAATTCGGTAACAGAACCGAAGTTCAAACATAACAGAATCACCCTTTGCCTTGTTACTCCTCTTGAAAGAGAAAAAGCAACGGTAAACGCCCTTGTTCCGTTTGTGCTCCGAAAAGGTTGCAGAAGCTGTCCCGATTTTACCGCTCTCAACAAAAAACTTGCGGAAATGTACGGGGCAATTCTTGAAGCGGATGTCGGCAAGCACAAAAACAAACAGATAATCGAAATAACCCTTCTTATGGCGGACGATAAATATGCAATCGGCGGAGAAAAAATGACCGAAACCGCCGCAAATCTTCTTTGGGATATTGTTTTTGAACCCAATCTTGATGAAAACGGATTTTTCCCGGAAATCGACCTTGAACTTGAAAGGGAATATCTTATCGATACGATCGAAAGCGACCTTAACGACAAACGCACTTACGCAATAGGAAAGGCTCTTGACCTTGTTTTTGAAAACGAACCTTTCGGAATAAAACGTTACGGTTACGTTGAAGATGCGGAAAAAATCACTTCCGAAAGCCTTGCGGATGCATGGAGGGAACTTGTAAGAACCGCGGGAATCGAAATTTTCTTTGCCGGTCCCGGAGATCCCGAAATTGCCGAAAAGGTTTTTGCGGAAAAAATTGCTTCCCTTGAACGCGAACCTGCCCCGGCTTCCGAAACGGAAATGGTGGATTATTCGCCCTTTAAAGAAGCGGAGGAGGAAATGGATATTGCCCAGGGAAAACTCGTAATGGTTTTCCGGATGGGCGCACCGAAAACCGAAAAAGAAAAGAATGCCGCAAGAATGCTTTCTGCTCTTTACGGCGGAACTGCTTTTTCAAAACTCTTTATGAACGTCCGCGAAAAAATGAGCCTTTGCTATTATGCGGATTCCCATTTTGAACGTGGAAGCGGAATTCTTATTGTCGATTGCGGAATTGAATTTGAAAACCGCGAAAAAGCACAAAACGAAATTATCCGCCAGCTTGAACTTGTCGCAAAAGGCGATTTCACCAAAGAGGAATTTGAAAACACAAAAGGCGCAATTTTCAATTTCCTCGGTTCCGTCGGCGATACTCTCTATTCTGTTGAAAGCTGGTATATGGGCGGAATCGTTGAAGACAACGTAATAACCCCCGAAGAGGACAAAAAAGCAATGGAAGAAGTTACAAGGGAAGAAGTTATGGAAGCTGCCGGAAAGGCAAAACTTGCGGCCGTTTTCTTCCTTAAAGGAGGCGAAAAAGAATGAGCCGTGAAATGACAAAAATCGAAAGCAAGCGCCTCGGCGACTGTTATTATAAAATTGAGCACGAAAGCGGACTTACTATTCTTCTTGCGCCGATGAAAGGCTTTTCCACAGCTTACGCAATGTTCGGAACAGCTTACGGTTCAATAGATACCTGCATAAAAACGGCTGAAAACGGTGAATTCAAAAAGCTTCCGGAAGGAATTGCGCATTATCTTGAGCATAAGCTTTTTGAAAGCGAAGAATGTTCCGCATTTGAACGGTACGCAAAAACCGGAGCAAACGCAAACGCGTTCACAGCTTTTGACAGGACGGCATATCTTTTTGCCTGTTCCGAAAATTTCGAGGAAAATATCGAAATTCTTCTCGATTTTGTTACCCATCCTTATTTCACTCCCGAAACCGTTGCAAAGGAGCAGGGAATAATCGGCCAGGAAATCAGAATGTATGACGATTCGGCCGATTGGAGAGTTCTTTTCAATCTTCTCGGTGCTCTTTATCATAAAAATCCGGTAAAAATCGACATTGCGGGAACAGTTGAATCCATTGCGGAAATAACTTCCGATCTTCTTTATGATTGCTACAACACTTTCTATAATCTTCATAACATGGTTTTAACCGTTGCGGGCAACTTTGATATTGATGCGGTGCTCAGAGCAGCGGATAAGGTGCTTGAACCGGCAAAAGATTTTTATCTTGAGCACGGAGATTGCGGTGAACCGGATTCTGTTGTTGAAAATTACGTTGAACAGCATCTTCCGGTCGCTGTTCCGATGTTCAACATCGGTTTCAAAGGCAAAACAGGAACCGAAGCAGAGAACTTCAGGGGAAGTATTCTTGACGAAATCTTTGTCGGCGCTCTTTGCGACGATTACACTAAAGTTTACCGCGAACTTTATGACGAAGGACTTATCAACGCAACCTTCGGAAGCGAAGTCTTCTGCGGAAGGGATTATATCTCAATCCTTCTTTCCGGTGAAAGCCGAGATCCGGAAAAGGTTTACAACCGCCTTAAAGAAGAATTTGAGCGTCTTCTTGAGCACGGAATTCCGGAGGAGGTTTTCTCCTGTGCTCAAAAAACGGTTTACGGACATTATATGCGTTCCTATGACAGAGTGACCGGAGTTGCAACAGCCCTTTTCAACTGCCATTTCCCGGGAGTTGATATGTATGAGATGCTCGATATTGCCGCAAACGCAACCCCGGAAAGTGTTGTTGAGCACGTTAAAGCTGTTTATTCTGCGGAAAATTCCGCGCTTTCCGTAATAAAACCCTGACACCGAAGGAGGAACATTATAAATGACAGATCTGATCAGTTTTCCCGGTCTGGGATTTGAAGTTGAAGTTAACCGAGTTGCTTTTTCTCTCGGTTCAATCGAAATTTACTGGTATGCGGTTATAATCGCAACAGGTTTTATGCTTGCAATGCTTTTTGCGTTCAAAAACGCAAAGCGCTTCGGAATCGACGGCGACAGAATCGTTGACGTAATCGTTTTCGCAATGATTCTCGGAATAGTCGGCGCAAGGGCATATTACGTCGCTTTCCAATGGGATATGTATAAAGATAATCTTATCGAAATTTTCAATATCCGCGGCGGCGGACTTGGTTTTTACGGCGGAATAATCGGCGGAATGCTTGGACTTGCGGTAGGATGCAAACTCCGCGACCAGAAAATTCTTCCTTTTCTTGATCTTGCAGGCGGCGCGGTTCTGATCGGACAGGGAATCGGCCGTTGGGGAAACTTTGTAAACAGCGAAGCTTTCGGCTGCAACACAAATCTTCCCTGGGGAATGACAAGCCCGAAAATCGCCGCATATATCGCAAGACATTCGGAAGAAACCATGGGTGCGGTTATGGACCCGAACCTTCCTGTTCATCCTACATTCCTTTATGAATCCCTTTGGTGTGCCCTCGGACTTCTTGTTTTCTGCTACGTCATGAAAAAACGCAAGTTCGACGGTGAGATGTTCCTTTTCTATCTCGGTTGGAACGGATTCGGAAGAATGCTTATCGAAGGACTCCGCACCGACAGCCTTATGATCGGTCCTTTCAGAATTTCCCAGCTTCTCGGCGCAATTATGTTCATTTTTGCGGTTTGCGCATATCTTTACGCAATGAAACTTATAAAATCCAAAAAAGCTCCGGAATGGCTTGAACTTTTTGTTGAAACCGAAAAGGGAAAGCTTCTTGCGGAAGGCAAATGGGATTATAAGAACGGATGCGAAAAAGCTTTTGAAGAAAAAGCCGAAACGGAGGAAACCGAAGATGGCGACAATAATTGACGGAAAGAAAATCGCGGCGGAAGTTCGTGCTGAACTCAAGGAAAAAATCGAAAAAATGGTTGCCGAAACAAAAAGAAGACCCGCCCTTGCGGTAATTCTTGTCGGCGAAGACCCGGCTTCTAAAGTTTATGTCCGCAACAAAGCAAAAGCCTGCGAAGAAATCGGAGTTGCAAGCGAAGTCGTTACCCTTGCGGCGGATATAACCCAGGAGATGCTTGAATATATCATTAATTCCTATGCGGCAAGAGTTGATATCGACGGAATCCTTGTCCAGATGCCTCTTCCCAAAGGTCTTGACGGCGAAAGAGCCCTTGCATGTATCCCTGCGGAAAAAGACGTTGACGCCTTCCATCCGGAAAATGTGGGGCATATAATGCGCGGAGATTACCGCTTCCTGCCATGCACTCCCGCAGGTGTTATGGAACTTCTCCACCGCTACGGAATTTCACCCGCAGGCAAAAAATGCGTTGTGATCGGAAGAAGCGATATTGTCGGAAAACCTATGGCGATGATGCTTCTCCATGAAAACGGAACTGTTGAAATCTGCCACAGCAAGACACCGAATCTTGCCGAAGAAACCAGAACCGCGGATATTCTTGTTGCCGCGGTCGGAAGACCGAAATTCGTAACCGCCGATATGGTAAAAGAAGGCGCGGTGGTAATCGACGTCGGTATAAACCGCGACGAAAACGGAAAACTTTGCGGCGACGTTGATTTTGAAAACGTCGAGCCGAAGGCAAGCTTTATAACTCCCGTTCCCGGCGGAGTCGGTCCCATGACCGTTGCAATGCTTATGCAAAACACCGTTACCGCGGCGGAAAAGAAAAAAATATAAAATAAAAAAAGCTCCTCCCGAATTTCGGAGGAGCTTTTTTGTACAGGTATCAGCCGTTTTCCGGAGGATAATCGAGGTTATAATTCCCGTCCGGCCAAAGGTGGTAGATATTCTGGATGAATCCATGAAGGTCATATTCTGCCTTTGTGTTGGGTTCAATTTTCATCTCTTCGGAAAACTGGAAGAAGGGCATTACATCAAATGTCGGTGCTGCATCAAATTCCGGTCTGCCCACAAGGTCTTCGGGTTTAAGTTCGCCGCCTTTGGAAACGGTTGGAACACCGTTTTCATCATAAATTATGATTGTATGCGGCTGCATCCAATCCGGATAGTATCCGGCGGCGGTTATTTCCTCAAAGGACATATAACCGCAGGCTTCGGCGATTTCTTCCGGAGTTTTTTCGGGTTCGGAAGGTTCTTCCGGAATATCTTCGGGTTCGGATGGCTCCTCAACAGGATTTTTCGGGTTTTGAGGTTCCTGAATTTCGTTTCCGCAAGCGCAAAGTGCAAATACAAGAACAAGAGTAAGCGTAATAATTAAAAATTTTTTCATAAAAACACTTCCTTTTTCAGCAGATACTGATTCTTATTTCGGGAATTTCCGATTCTGTATTGTATTCAACGAAATATTTTCCGTCGGGACTTTTCATAACGTAACCGGTATATCCCGGAACAATGGATTGGATTACAAAAGAGCTTTCGGAATCTACGGAAAGTTCTCCGGTTTTGTAATTATATGAATAAAGGGTTCTTGGGTTGTAGGAAAAACCGTTGAAACGAATCTGGCCGTCGTCTCCGAAAGGAGGAGCAGCATCTCCCCGGAAAATTTCTTTCAGCTCAAGAGTTTCCGGATCAATTGCGTAAACAATACTGCCGTTTTCATAATAGCTTTCGTCTATTCCTTCAACGGCAATTAGAATTTCTTTTCCGACGAAAAAATGCCAGAATTCCTTTCCTCCAAAAAGTTCTTCCGCGCCGTTTCCGTTTGCTTTCCAAACAGTTCCGAAGCCGTTTCCTTTTTCGTCGTTTTTATGCGCAAGGTAATAAAAACTTCCGTCCAAAACGCCGCATTGATTGCTGTCGGCACCATAATAAACGCAGAATTTTCCGTATTTTTCGCCTAATTCGCTCATATTATCAAGAACTTTGCCTTCGTCTTTTGAAAAATTATAATAGATGATCCAAAGATGGCATTCAAAAACAACCTCGTCTTCGCTTATCCAATATGTTCTTTCGCCGTCGGCAAGATAAGTGTGGTCGGGATATTTATAAGTTCTTGAATCCGGAAGAACCATTTCATATTCGCCGTTTTCGTCATATCCGCCGGTTGCGCCCTTGTTATATTCTTTTATAAGATTTCCTTCGATATCGAAAAGCGCCACGTTTGCAAGATGTGCCGTTCCGTCTTTGTCAAAACAGGCAACCCCATAATGTTCCCAGCTGGATTCCCGCTGTCTGTCAATGGCGAGAATGTATTTTTCGTTCCAGAAAAGGTCATAGCCGCCGTCCTCCGGAAGATACTCCTTCGGAAGAGTAACGGTTTTTAAAAGTTCGTTTTCAACGGAAATTGTATTCAGGGTGTTTTCGTGCTGAAAAGTGAGAGTTCCGTCCTCGTTCCATGTTTTTTTGCCGTCAATATAGCTTTCTCCGTAATGGGTATATGCCGCCGAAGCGGGGAAAAATGTTTTTTCGGGTTTGGAAGGTTCTTCCGGAATATCTTCGGATTCTTCAGAAACTTCCGGTTCGGAAGATTCTTCGGGAATCGGTTCGTTTTCAGGAACGTCCGCTTTGGGCGGCTCGTTTACACATCCTGTTAAGAAAAGAAGCAAAGCCGCGAAAATCAGGATTGCAAAAATTTTTTTCATTTTTTCAGTTCTCCTTTTCGATAATTTTTTGTGAAAGATAGCGGAAACTTCCGTCATCAAGAAGTTTTATTTCAAGAACAAAATATCTGTCGGAATAAATTCTTCCGCTTTCTCCGTCGTAAAGATGGTAATAAAGAGTTAGAATATCGCCGTTTTGCTCAGAATCAAAAACTCTTATTTTAGGGGGAACGCCGCCGCGTCCGCCCTCGTAATAAATTGTATCCTTTTTTGGGTCATAATCGGCGGCCATATCGGAAAGGAGCATTTCTTTTGTAACCCCGTCGAAATATCGGTTAAGAAGAGCAAGCATTTCGGAAACAGGCCAGTTGCTGCCGAATTCATCCCAAGGGTCATGTCCGTTTTCGTGATTATAAATATCCTCGAAAAGCCAAAGCAGAGTCCTGCCGGAAAAATCGGAAGGAGAATAAAATTCTTCGGGGCTTACTGTTATTGTAAAAATCGGGTCGATATATTTTTCTTTTAATTCAAGGTGTTCTGCCGCATTTTCATAAAGTTCAAAGTCGCTTATTATTTTGTAATAAACCGTGTCATATACGTCGGATCCGATGGCAAGATAGCCGAAATCGTTTATATAAATTTTTTCGATTAGATATGAATGCCTGCCCGGTTCTTTTGTTTCCCAATCTGTCCAATATTCAAAATTTTTTATTATTTTGTTTCCGATGACCGTAAAGCAGGCGCAGGAGGCATCCTTCGTTTCATATTGTTCAATGTTTGTAAAACGGAAAACATAAAGTTCCGCATATTCGCCTTTTTCAATCGCTTCAACAAAATTGACCGCCGCAAGGCAATCGCTTATGGGTTCATAATCATAAAGAATTACCGAAGGGCGGTTCATTGCTTCCGCAAATGCCGCGGATTCAAAAAGCTCTTCCGGAACGTTTTCGGGATAGAGAATTTCGGGTTTTTCAAATTTAAATTCAATATCAGCGGGTTTTTCCGGAAATTCTTCCTGCTTTTCTTCGGGTTCGGAAGGTTCTTCCGGAATATCTTCGGGTTCTTCAGAAACTTCCGGTTCGGAGGATTCTTCGGAAATCGGTTCGTTTTCCGGAACTTCCGGTTCCTGCGGTTCGTTCGCGCATCCTGTTAAGAAAAGAAGCAAAACCGCGGAAATCAAAATTGTAAAAAGTTTTTTCAATGCTGTCACATCCTTTTTTTGTTACTCTAACTATATAGTGTCAAAAAAAAGGCGGTTTTGTTGCATTGATTTTAATAAAAAATAAAAAAAGATCCTCCCGAATTTCGGGAGGAGCTTTTTGCTGCATTCTGTGAAAAATGCAAAATCATCTCATATAATCGAACTCGATATCGAGAATGCTTACTGTGTCGCCTTCGTTGATACCCATTCTTTCAAGCTCATCAATGATTCCGGAAAGACGGAGAACCCTCTGGAAATACTGGAGGGATTCATAGTCATCGAGATCAACAAAACCGAGAGCATGCATAAGCCAGGGTGCTTCGACAACATAGATTCCGTCTTCGATATGAATTTTGAATTCCTGTCTGGAAGTGATTTCTTCACGAACGGGTTCTTCGGTTTCATATCTTACGATAGGCGGAAGCTTTGCAAGTTCGGAAGCAACGGCGTTGATGAGTTCTTTAACACCTTCGCCGGTTGCGGCAGAAATGAGATAGGTCTTAAAGCCGTTTTCTTCGGCGAATTCGTTGAACTCGTCGATCATTTCCTCGATGGAAGCATCTGCTTTGTTGAGAGCAACGATCTGGGGGCGCTTTGCAAGTTCGGGATTGAACTTTTCAAGCTCATAGTTGATCTGTTTGTAATCGTCGATGGGGTCGCGGCCGTCCGTTGCAGAAATATCAATAACGTGGAGGATAAGTCTGCAGCGTTCAACATGGCGGAGGAAGTCATGGCCAAGGCCAACGCCTTCGGAAGCGCCTTCGATAAGACCGGGGATATCGGCCATTACGAAAGAACTGCCTGCGTCCATTTTTACAACGCCGAGAACAGGGGTAAGAGTTGTGAAGGGATAGTTTGCAATTTCCGGTTTTGCGGCGGAAACAACGGAAATAAGGGTGGATTTACCGACGTTAGGGAATCCGACAAGACCTACGTCCGCAAGAAGTTTGAGTTCAAGAGTGACCTCGAATTCTTCGCCGGGGAAGCCGGGTTTTGCGAATTTGGGGATCTGACGGGTGGGGGAAGCGAAATGCTGGTTTCCCCAACCGCCTTTGCCGCCTTTTGCGACAATATGGGGTTCGCGGTCGGAAATATCCGCAAGGATTCTTCCGGTTTCCGCTTCACGGATAAGAGTTCCGACCGGGACTTTGATGACAAGGTCCGGTGCGGATTTGCCGGTCATGTTGCTTCCGGCGCCGTTTTTGCCGTTTTCGGCAATATAACGTTTTTTATATTTAAAATCAATAAGGCTGGAAATGTTGGTATCGCCGACAAAGACAACGTTTCCGCCTTTGCCGCCGTCGCCGCCGTCGGGACCGCCGGCGTTTACGTATTTTTCGCGGTGAAAAGTGCAAGCGCCGTTGCCGCCGTTTCCGGCCTTGATTCTGATTTTCGCGGTATCGACAAACATTTTGGTACCTCCGAAATTTATAGGAATGTGTTTTTGCTTTCAAAAAGACTTTCCCGCAAGGAGAAAGCAATTTAAAAAGGGACGGAATTCCGTCCCTTTTTTCAACGCGGGCAGATTACTGCTCGACAGGATATACGCTTACCTGTTTGCGGTCTGCACCGAGGCGTTCGAATCTTACAACACCGTCAGTGAGAGCGAAGAGGGTATCGTCGGAACCTTTGCCAACGTTGTTACCGGGATGGAAGTGAGTTCCGCGCTGTCTTACAAGGATGTTACCTGCAAGAACAAACTGACCGTCGGCTCTTTTCGGGCCAAGGCGTTTGGATTCGGAATCACGGCCGTTTTTAGTGGAGCCCATACCTTTTTTATGGGCGAAGAACTGCATACTGAGTCTAAGCATGTTATTATACCTCCGTAATTATAAGGTTGATTGTGTTCGGAAAATCCTCGGAAAGGAGTTTAAGGTGAAGCCTTAATGCCGAAACAAAATGCGTTGCCGCGGGTCTCGGGTTGGGGGGAAGAATGCATTCGATGCAATCTTCATAAACGTTAACTTTGCAGTTGACCTTCACAACTTCCGTAATTCCGTTAATGGCCATTTGCACGGCCGAACTTACCGAAGCACAGACAATGTCTTTTCCGCTTTCGGCGTAACCTGCGTGTCCGCTTATTGCGAAACGCTGGGGTTCGCCTTTCTTATAAAAGAATTGAGCGCGGATCATCGTTAATTAGCCTTCGATTGCTTTAACGAGAAGCTTGGTATAGGGCTGACGATGACCGAGAGCGCGTTTGCTGCCTTTTTTGGTGCGATAGGTGAAAACATTGATTTTCTTGCCTTTGCCGTTTTTAACAACTTCTGCGACAACTTTTGCACCTTCAACATAGGGAGCACCTACTTTGAGGGATTCGCCGCCGAGGACAAGAACCTTATCAAGAGTGATTTCTTCGCCTTCGTTGGCTTCGAGTTTTTCGACATAGAGAGTATCGTTAAGTTCTACACGATACTGTTTACCGCCGGTTTCGATTACTGCGTACATGATATTCCTTCTTTTCAATAGACTCGCTGACTTGAGGCGGCGTTCCTTAAAAAAGGACGCACTTTTAGAGCCTTTGGCATGCGGCAAGAAATATTATATCAGCATAAATAACAAATGTCAAGTACCAAATATGTAAATTTTGCCTTGTTTATGCGATTTTTTTAAAGCCTTCCCTTGGGGAAGGTGGATTTTGCCTAAGGCAAAAGACGGATGAGGGGAAAAGATAAAATCCCGGGCGTTTACGACCGGGATTTGCTTGAAATTTATTCTTTTATAAGAACGCTTTCAACGGTAAAAGAATAGCTTTCTCCGTTGGCGGAGGTGACATGGATGATATCGTTTCTTGATGCTTTTGAAAGATTCCAGTTCCATTCTTCGTCCACATAAAAATGATTATACATTTCGCTGACGGGGATTCCGTCTTTATCGACAAACCAAAAACCGGATGGCATCGGGTTCCCGTTCAAATCAAAAGTCTGGCGATGTTCCGGGTCATCTTCCTTGTTTCCGCAAAAGGCGATTCCGATATATCCTTCATCGCAGACAAAGTATTCAACGTGGTTATAGGAATTATTTATTATGTTGCCTTCCGGGTCGAGAATGTTGCATCGGGTAAAATACCAGGATTGGATGCTTCCGTCAAAAAGCAAAATTCTGTCTTCGAAGGGGATATCGACGATTTCATAATTCGGTTCTGCAAAAACGTCTCCATCCGGAGCGATAACACCGTAACAAGGGGTTGACCCAAACCAGCGATAGGAGGTTACTTTATAACCAAAATATTCCTTTGTTTCCGGTGATTCGGAAAAATAAAATTCAAGACCGTTTTCGGTAATTTCAAAAACTTCTATTGCACCGTTTCGGAACCCCGCAAGATAACCGATAAGCCAATCGTAATACTGATACGGTTCGTTGTTTACAATTTTTCCATTGGAAGAAAGAAACCATACCTCATCCGCAGGACGCTCTTCAAGATGATGGTCAAATACTATTCCACCGTCAGCGCTTGAAAAAACGGCTTTTGTACAGGTTTTGTCGGTTTTATTGGAAAGAACAAAAGAGCCTTCATATTCTTCAACTTTATCATAATCTTCCGGATTAATTCCGCCGGGAAGAAGATTTTCCTCTTCGGAAGAAATCGGTTTGGAAGGTCCGTTGGAGCCGGGTTCGTTTGTTTCCGGCTGTTCCGAAATCGGTTCTTCCGGTTTTGAGCACGCAGAAAAAATCAAGACGAGCACCATGAGCACGGATAAAAGTTTTTTCATAAAAACAGACCTCCTTTGAAAAAAAGTTTCTTTTCACTATATAAGTGCCCAAAAAATCCGTTTTTGTTGCATAAAAATAAAAAGAATCCGCAGAAAATCTGAGGATTCTTTAAAAATATTTTTATTCATCAAAAGTTTGCTTGAAACCTTCGCCGATTACGTTGCTTGCGGGGGCAACCATGATGAAAGCGGCGTGGTCAACTTCAAGAACAATGCGTTTGAATTTGGCAAACTGGCGGCTTGGCATAGCGCACATAATGACAAGCTTTTTGTCCCGCTGAAAACCGCCTTCACCGTTGAGATAGGTGACTCCGCGGTCTGTTTCGTCCATAACTCTCTGTGCAACTTCGATGGGGTGTTCCGTTACAACATAGGCGATTCGGGTTTCGTTGAAACCGTAAAGAACGCTGTCCATTGCTCTTTCGGTGATATATACGGAAACAAGGGCATAAAGCGCCGCATCAAGAGTTCCGTAATAAATTCCCGCGGCGGAAACGATTATAAAATCTATCGCAAGAAGGATTTTTCCAAGGGGAATATGCTGGAAATATCGGAGAAGGACCCTTCCGAGAATATCGGTTCCGCCGGTCGTTGAACCCCGAAGAAAGATTATTCCCATTCCGATTCCGATGGCGGCTCCGCCGAAAATCGAAGCGACAAGAACGTTTTCGGTATATATCGGAAGAAAAGATTCCGAAATGTTTGTGATTACGGAAAGAATAAAAAGGGTGCGGAAGGTGCTTATTGTAAAACGTTTTCCAATCACAAAAAGTCCAAGAAGGACAAGCGGAATGTTGAGAAGAAAGGTGAGAGTACCCATCTGCATTCCGGTGATGGAATGGAAAATCGTTGCAATACCGGTTACTCCGCCGGGGGCAATATTATTCGGAGTTGTAAAAACAGTTACGCCGATTGCAAAAATAACCGAACCGATTATATCTGCGCCGATATCTTTTAAAAATTCAAGGACAGATTCTTTTTTCAAGAATTTTCCTCCTTTTCGGTGTGTTCAAGTATCATATGGAAAAGCTCACGGATTCTTTCGCCTTTTTGTTCAAGATAAAGCCAACCGAAAAGGGCTTCAACTCCGGTTGCTTTGCGGTATTCAATGGCGTTTGCGTTTTTCGGGATATGGGTTGCACTGGCGTTTCTGCCTCTGTGCAGAATTCCGCGCTCCGCTTCGTCAAGAAGCGGTTCAAGAAAATCAAAAACTTCTGCCTGAAAACTTGCGCGGACATAATCAACGGTTTTTTTGTGAAGTTTTCCAACCTGAAGAGAACCGTGTTCAAGAAGATGTTCGCGTACCACTATTTCATAAACTGCGTCGCCGATGAACGCAAGCGAAAGTCCGTTAAGGGAATTTCCGTCAATTTTATTTTCAGAAATCTCGATCAAAAACAAAACGCCGCCTTTCAAAATTCTATAAATTTATTTTACCATTTTAATGCTTTTTTATCAACATGAATATTTATTCGCTTTTTCGGTTATGAATAAAAGCAAAAAATCTGCGGAAAATAGTTGAGGAAGAAAAAATCTTCCGAAAATTTGTTTTTTTGAACGGAGAACAAAGCCATGTCTGAAAATTATGCAAGAGAAAACGCCACAAGAGGAAACAACAAAAGCGGCAATTGCAAAAACTGCAATTCCAAAAGTGCTGGAAATGTAAAAACTCCTATGAGCAAACAGAATGCAGCCCAGAGAAAAACTCAGGATTGCGACAGATGATTATCAGAAAAAAAGCGGGAAAATTCCGGAAGTTTCTTCCGGAATTTTTTTCTTTTTAAAATCATAAAATCGGTTGAATGAAAGGGGGAAAAAGAAATGCAGAAAAACGAACAGCAGAAAACAAAGCACGGTTTTTCTGTTGAAGACAGAAAAATCCTCAAAGCTTCGGGCGTCCTTGATGTAGAAGGTTTTGATGAAACAAAAATTTACGCAATGCTTGACGAAACGGCTTTTACAATCGGAGGAAAAAATCTTAAAGTGATTAATTTTTCTTCCGAAACCGGAGAACTCAGGGTCGAGGGAGAAATCGATTCGGTTACATATTCTCCGGCGCTTTCGAGAAAAGCGGGTATCCTTGCAAGGATTTTCAGATGATTTACACGACAGATATTATAGGCGACCAATGGAAAATTTTTTTGGAGGCAATAAAACTTGGAACAGCTCTCGGCGGGGTTTACGATATTGCAAGAATTTTAAGGATTTTTATTCATTCAGGTAAAAAGTTTTTCATTGCAACTGATTTGATATATTGGTTTTTTTCTGCTTTTATTATATTTTCGTTCCTTCTTGAAAAAAATTTCGGAATTCCGCGCTTTTATATTTTCCTCGGGATCGGAACAGGTTTTTCTTTATGGTATTTTACAGTCGGAAAGATAAATATTAAAATTGCGAAAAAAGCAAAACGGATTCTGGCAAAGGTTTTTTCTCCTTTTTTCAGAATATTCCGAAATATTCTGAAATTTGCCAAAAAACGCGCGGATAAAACAAAAATTATTTATATAAATAGATTTAATAAACATAAAAGCCTATTGAAAAAGAAAGCAGATATGGTATATAATATACTGTGTCTAAATATATCAAAGGCTTTTCCGTTTTGCGGAGGAAAGGTCGGAAAGGAGCAAAGCGGAATTGAAAGCGCAGGAACAGAAAAAACCGAAAAAGGGATCATTCCTGAAGATTATAGTCATTGCATTCGCAGTGTATATCCTCTTTTCTTTGATTTCGACCCAGGCGAACATAAGCAGAAAACGCAATGAGCTTGATGCGGTCCGCAGGGAATATACAGAAGCGCTTATCAGGAACGAGGAACTCCAGAAGACGCTTGACAGTTATGGAACTGATAAATTCATCGAGGAACAGGCAAGAGAAAAACTCGGATATGCCTATCCGGAGGAACATTTTTATATTGATGTTTCCGGAACCGATTGAGTTTTTTAACATTTTGAGGGGGACAAAATCAAAAAATGGATGTAGAAATAGGCTCTATCATTGAGGGAAAAGTTTCGGGCGTTACAAATTTCGGCGTTTTTGTCGATATCGGTGAAGCAACCGGAATGGTACATATTTCCGAAGTTGCAAGAAACTATGTAAAAGATATAAAAGAATACGTCAAGGCAGGACAGACGGTAAAAGTTAAAGTTATTTCAATAAGTCCCGAAGGAAAAATCGGCCTTTCGATGAAACAGGCGGAAGAACCGGAACAGAGGGAAGAACGCCGCCGCGGTCCGAGAAGGGACAGAGAACCCGCAAGAATTTCCCGCGGAGCGGATTCTTTTGAATTCCGCCCGAAACAGCAGGAGAGCCTTTCTTTTGAAGATATGCTCAGCAAATTCAAACAGACCAGCGACGAAAAATTAAGCGGTATGAAAAAGACCGACGGCAACAGAAGAACTGCCCAGAACCGCCGCAAGCCGCAATAATATAATAAAACCGGCGGGAGCTTTTTTCTCCCGCCTTGCGTTTATTGAGGATTTTTTAAAGAAGAGGTAAAAAAGAATGCTTTTTTATAATGCGGGAATCTTCACCGCTTGTTCCGGTTTTATAAAAAACGGATATGTTCTCATCAAGGACGGACAGATTATTGATGTCGGCCCGATGGAGTTTTGCCCGAAAGACAGCGAAAGTTATGATCTTTCCGGACTTACCGTATATCCGGGTTTTATCGATGCCCATTGTCATCTCGGAATGTGGGAAGACGGACTCGGCTTCGAAGGCGATGACGGAAATGAAGACACCGACCCTGCAACGCCCCATCTCCGCGCACTTGATGCAATAAATCCGGGAGATTACAGTTTTAAGGAAGCACTTGAAGCAGGCGTTACCGCGGTTGTGACCGGCCCCGGAAGCGCAAATCCCGTTGCCGGACAGATGGCGGCAATCAAAACATACGGAAGTTGTATCGACGATATGGTTATAAAAGCACCGATGGCGATGAAATTTGCCCTTGGCGAAAACCCGAAAAACACCTATCACAGCAAAGACGAAACCCCGACCACAAGAATGGCGACCGCGGCAATAATCCGTGAACAGCTTAAAAAAGCGCAGAGATATCAGCGTGACCTTCTTGCCGCGGAGGACGATGAAGATACCGATGAACCGGAAATCGACGTAAAAAGCGAAGCTCTTGCGGAAGTGGTAAGCGGTGATATCCAGGCACATTTCCATGCCCACCGTTCCGACGATATCTTTACTGCGATCCGCCTTTCAAAGGAATACGATCTTGATTTAGTGCTTATCCATTGCACCGAAGGATATCTCAATGCGGAAAAGCTTGCGGCAGAAAAAGCAAAAGCTGTTGTAGGTCCGCTTATCTGCACAAGAACAAAACCCGAACTTTCCAACGAACGTGACGAAAACGCCGCTGTTCTCAGAAAAGCCGGGGTTGAGGTCGCGATATGCACCGACCATCCGGAAGTCCCGATTCAGTATCTTCCTCTTTCCGCGGGAATTGCCGTAAGAGCGGGTATGGATCACGATGACGCTGTAAGAGCTATCACAAGTGTTCCTGCAAAGATCCTCGGTCTTTCGGATAAAATCGGTTCCGTTGCTCCGGGACATGACGCGGATCTTGTTGTTTTTAAAGGCGATCCGCTTTCCGTTTATGAAACTCCCGTTTGGGTTATCGCAGGCGGAAAAATCGTTAAAAAACCTTAATAAAAAATCCCTTTTCCAAGCGGAAAAGGGATTTTTTTATCACACAACATTTATATTTTACCATCAAAACGAAATAAGGTCAATATTCCGCATCAAAATTCTCCGAATAGCATAATAATATGTTAACATTTCCGTAAAAATAAACAGTAGAAACGCCGCTTTCCGGGTGTTATAATTAAGTTGCAGAAGGAAGTTTTTAACTTCCCGAAGTGTTAACCAAAAAGGAGGTAAAAATATGAACATCAGCATCATTTCGAAAAACACTTCTGTCCGCGATTCTTTCCGTGAGCGCTGCGACAAAAAATTCGCAAAGCTCGACCGCTTTTTCGGTGAAGATGCAAAAGCTGCCGTTACTGTAACGACCCAGAACGGCAGAGAAACGGTGGAAGCAACCATTACCGCCGGCGGAATGTTCTTCAGAGCAGAAAAAACCACCTCCGACAGACTTGATTCCCTTGAAGCTGTTGTGGATGTTCTTACAAAACAGATCACCCGCAACAAAAAGAAACTTGAACACAAATTCCGCGGAGAAAAATTTTCCGAACTGGCTGTGGATTTTTATGAGGAGCCGGCGGAGGATTTCGGAGTTGTGAGAACAAAACAGTTCCGTGTAAATCCCATGGACGTTCAGGAAGCGATTCTTCAGATGAATCTTCTTGGACATAATTTCTTTATGTTCCGCAACACCGAAACAGGGGAAATCAACGTTGTCTATAAACGCAACGACGGAAAATACGGCGTTCTTGAACCCATTGACTGAACGTCGGAAAGGGCTTCCGCACAAAGCCTTTTTTTGAATAGATGTAAGCGCAGAAAAAACAACAACCAAACAAAAAAATCCCGTGCTCATTTTGAGCACAGGATTTTTTTCTTTTATGCATCGGGTTCGATGAATGCTTCAAAACCGGAAGAGTAATGAATCGTTCCGTCCGGTTTGACCCACATTGCCTCGGTGTTTTCGATGGATTCGATAAGCGCCAGTCCTTCTTCAAGGGTAAGGTTGAAGCAGGCGGTGGAAACCGCGTCCGCAAGGCCGGAATCGGGAGTAAGAATCGAAACAGCGGCAAAAGTATCTTTCGGGAAAAGGGTTTCCGGGTCGATAATATGGTGATATTTCGTTTCGCCGACGTAGTAATAACGCTGGTAGGAACCGCTTGTTACAAGGGCAAGATCGCTGAAATTAACGCGGAGAATAAAGCCCTGTTCGGAAGTCAGATCCGGGTTCTGGATTCCTGCTATCCAGCCGTTTCCGTCGCCTTTTGTGCCGATTGTTCGGATGTTTCCGCCGATGTTGAGGGTGTAATTATCAACGCCCATTTCTTCAAGGCTTCTGGCAATTCTTTCGGTTGCATAACCTTTTCCGATTGCGCCTACGTCAACTTTGAGCATCGGGTCGGCAAAGAAAACGGTGCTGCTTTCTTTATCGATTATTATATCGTCAATATTGCAGTGTTTTGCGGCTTCTTCAAGGTCTTCCATCGGCGGAACTTTTGCGTTGGGGTAATCGTTGTTTCCTTCTTCGCGGTAGTTGTGCCAGATTCTGAGCACGCTTCCCATTGCATAGTTGGTTTTTCCGCCGGTAAGGTCATACATCTCGCGGCAGAATTCGAAAAGCAGAATTATATCCTCATCAACTTTTACCGGAGCGCTGCCCGCTTCCTCGTTAAGGTCATAAACATTGGTAACGCCGTCATAATGATTATAGATATCGTAAAGCTGATGAAAATGGAGAAGCTGTTCTTCAATCACAGCGATTTTTTCATCAAATTCTTCCTGGGAATAATCATAACCGACAATGGTGGAAGCGGTATCAAAATAATCGATAAATGATTTGGTGAATTTCTGTTTCTGCGGTTCGTCCGGTGTTTCCGGTCCGTTTTGAGCACAGCCGGAAATTCCGAGCACCATGAGCACGGCAAGCAAAATTGAAAGAAGTTTCTTCATTTGTTCCTCCTTATAAAAATCGGGTTTCAAAACTATTATAACAGCATTTTATCAATTAAAACGTTCTTATCATAGTTTTGTATATTTCATGATTTTTTTTAGATAAAAATAAAAGGGGGATTAAAAATCCCCCTTAATATTTTGGCTAATCAGAAATTAGTCAGCGTAACCGATTGCTTTAACGGTTGCTTCGATGTAGGATTTAACCTGCATGGTGCAGCCAGCATAGAGGTCTGCTTCGTTGAGAGCTACGAGGTGGTTGTTGTGTTCAACAAGTTCGATAGCTTCGAGGTCTGCAGCGGTTTTGCCTACTACGTATGCGCAGTATGCGTCAGCCTGAGTGTACCATTCAGCAGCGATGGGGGAAGCAACGGTCATGCCGTAATCTTCTTTTTTGGTATATTTGGATCTGAGATCTTCGATACCGGTGGTGGTGCCATCAGCTTCAAGGCCGATTTTGGGCTGGATTGCATCGAGACGTGCAGCAAGGATAACGTCGCCAGCAGTTACAACTGCAGCGTAGTCGGTGTACATTTCGATGGAAGTTTCTTTTACAGAGCAGGAAGTTACAACGCCAAGACCGAGTTTGAATTCTTCAGCAGTGGTGAATTCAACGGTGTTGTTGAGTGCGTCTGCAAGAGCAGCCTGGAAAGCAGAGATATCCATGGTGCAGCCAGCATAGAGGTCGGTTTCGTTCATTGCTACGTTGTGGTTGTTGTGCTCAACGAGTTCAACACCGGTGATGTAGTCAACGGTTTTGCCGATTGCCCATGCTTCGAAAGCAGCCATCTGAGCATCCCATTCAGCGCCGATAGGAGAAGCAACGGTCATGCCGTAGTCAGGACCTTTTTCGGTTTTGGTTCTAGCGTCGAAACCTTCAGCGGTGTAAACGCCAGCTTCGTCTTTAACGCCTTTGGACTGTGCAACATCGAGGTCGATAGCTACGATGGTGCCTTCAGCGTCGAGAACAACGGAAGCGAAGGTTGCGTCAACCTGTGCTTTTTCGCCAACGGTCTGGGAAACAACAGTGCCAAGACCAAGGGTGTAGGTTGCTTCGGTTACTTCGGGTTCTTCGTCAACAGGGGTTTCTTCGGTAGGGTTTTCTACTTCGGGCTCAACAGGGGTTTCTTCCTGGCCGCATGCTGCGAAGGAAAGAACCATAACGAGAGCGAGAAGCATTGCAAGAAGTTTTTTCATAATAAATACTCCCAACTTTCAATTTTTTATTTTTTTATTACGGCTTTACGCCGTAATTCAGCATATATTATAGCCACAGAAAGTTGATTTGTCAAGCTATATGTTAACATTTTATCGTAAAATAACATATTTTTTCCGCAAAATCTGACAATTCTTTTTTATTTTGCACTAAAAATTTTGTTTTTTCGTCTTTTCCAACAAATTCCAAAATCCGGTTTTGTCAAAATCCCCAAAAAACTTTTGTTAAAATGTTATAATAAGTAGAATTTACTGATTGACTTTTAAATAAAGGTTGTAATATAATATACTCGGTTTAGATTGACTATGTAATGTCAAAAAATAAACAAACCAAAGAACGCAGAAATAGAAAAGAGGTTTTTGTCCATGTCCCTTTTCGGCATTAAAGGCGTTCACGTTCCCCACAGAAAGCACACCGCTGACTGCCACCCGGAACGTATGCCTATTCCGAAAACCGTAGTTATCCCCATGGCACAGCACATCGGTGCTCCCGCAAAGCCCGTTGTTAACGTAGGGGATACTGTTGGCGTCGGCCAGGTAATCGGCGAAGCTGTCGGATTCATTTCCGCACCCGTTCATGCTTCTGTTTCCGGTACCGTTAAAAAAATCGACACTATGCCCAACAGCAACGGCGGTGTCATGACCGCCATCACCATCGAATCCGACGGTGAAATGCGTCCCCACGAAAGTGTTGTTCCCCCTGTTGTTACCAATTACGATGAATTCGTAGCAGCAGTCCGCGCAAGCGGAATCGTCGGTCTCGGCGGCGCAGGCTTCCCCACCTTTGTAAAACTTTCCGTAAAAGATCTTTCCAAAGTTGAAGAAGTTGTACTCAACGGCGCAGAATGCGAACCCTACATCACCGCTGATACCCTTACCATGACCGACAGAGCAGACGATATCTTCGAAGGCATCCAGCTTCTCGAAAAATATCTCGGCGTAAAGAAAGTTATCATCGGTATCGAAGATAACAAACCCCAGGCAATCAAAGCAATGCAGGAACTTTCCAAAAAAGACAGCGCAATTGTTGTAAAACCCATGCCCGCAGCATATCCCCAGGGCGGTGAGAAAGTTCTTATTTACAACACCACCAGAAAAGTTGTTCCGGAAGGAAAACTTCCTCTCGACGTCGGCTGCATTGTTATGAACGTAACCACCCTTGCATGCATCGCTGAATACGTAAGAACCGGTATGCCTCTCGTTGAGAAATGCCTTACTGTTGACGGTTCCGCTGTTGCAACCCCCAAAAACGTAATCGCACCTATCGGTACTTCCATGAAAGACGTATTCGATTTCTGCGGCGGTTTCAAAGAAGAGCCCAGAAAAGTTATGTACGGCGGCCCCATGATGGGTATTGCTGTTCCCACTCTTGAAGAACCCATCCTCAAGAACACCAACGCAATCCTTGCTTTCAACGACAAAGATGCAACTCTTCCCGATGAAACCCCCTGCATCCGCTGCGGCAACTGCATCAACCATTGCCCGCTCAACCTTAACCCGCCCGCAATTGCAAAAGCTCTTGCTTCCGGCGACGGCGCAGAAATTGCAAAAACCAAAGTTAACATCTGCATGGAATGCGGCGCTTGCGTTTTCGTTTGCCCTGCACACCGTATGATCGTTCACAGAAACAAACTTGCAAAGGCAGAGCTCCGTGCTTACCAGACCAAGCTTGCTGAACAGAAAAAGAAAGAGGAGGAAAATAAATAATGGAAAATAATCTTATTGTTTCCGTATCTCCTCACGTTCACGGAAAAAGAACCACTTTCAACGTCATGCTTGACGTTTGCATTGCTCTTATGCCCGCAGCAATTGCCGGTTGCGCAATTTTCGGACTTAAGGCAGCTATCCTTTGCGCAGTTTGCGTAGCTTCCTGTGTTGTTTTTGAATTCCTTTTCACCAAACTTTGCGGCCGCCGCACCACCGTTGGCGATTTCTCCGCAGTAGTTACCGGTCTTCTTCTTGCAATGAACGTTCCTTCCACCCTTCCTATCTGGCAGGCAGTTGTCGGTTCCTTCATCGCAATCATCGTAGTAAAATGCCTCTTCGGCGGACTTGGCTGCAACTTTGCAAACCCTGCAATCACTGCTCGTGTTGTAATGCTTATTGCATTCACCGGCACCATGGCAGCAGCTGTTCCTCCTATGGTAATTGCTGAAACCGTTGACGTTGCAACCTATGCAACTCCCCTTTCCGTACTTCCTAACGGAACTCTTCCCGAAGCAACCCTTATGGATATGTTCATTGGTATCCGCGGCGGTGCTCTTGGCGAAACTTCCGCAGCAGCACTTCTTCTCGGTTTCGTTTACCTTCTCGTTCGCAAGGTAATCACCTGGCACACCCCGGTTGTTTTCATCGGCGCTGTTTTTGCTCTTGCATTTGCAATCACCGGTGATGTAACCACCGCTCTTTACTACACCCTTTCCGGTGGTACCTTCATCGGTGCTATCTTCATGGCAACCGACTATGTAACTTCTCCTTCCACTGCAAAAGGCAAAATCGTCTTTGCTCTTGGTTGCGCAGTTATCACCACCCTTATCCGTTTCTACGGAAGCTATCCGGAAGGCGTTTCCTTCTCCATCCTTTGCATGAACATTCTCAATCCTTATATTGACAAATGGACCATGAAAAAACCGTTTGGAGGTGTTAAAGCATGAAAGAAAACATTAAAAGCGTAGTCGTTCTGACTGCTATCTGCCTTGTTGTTGCAGTTCTTCTTGCATACACCAACTCCGTAACTGCTCCGATCATCGAAGCAAACAAAGCCGCAAAAGCAAGCGGTTCTCTTCTCGAAGTAATGCCCGAAGCAGCAGGTTTCGAAAACATCACCGCAAACCTCGGCGAACTTCCCGCAACCGTTAAAGAAGTACATGCTGAAACCTCCGGTCTCGGCCACGTAATGATCCTCGGTACCACCACCCAGTTCTCCTCTGACGAAATGGGCATCACCGTTGCAATCGGTGCAGACGGCAAAATTTCCAACATCCTTCTTACCGGTTATTATGAATCCAAAGACTTCGGCGCAGATTATCCCGCAACCTATATCGGTCAGGACTCTGCTCTCGGCGGCGTTGATACCGTTGCAGGTACCACCTTCTCCTCCGCAGCATTCAAAAACGCTGTTGCTGATGCTTTCACCGTTCTTGTTGAAAACAACCTTGTTGCAGCAGGCCAGAAGAGCGAAGAACAGCTTATCGCTGAAGTAATGCCTCTTGCACTTCCCGGCGCATTCAACAGCCTCGGCAATCCTATCACCTCTGCTGTTGAAGGTTTTGCAGCTCCTATCACCCAGGCTTACAAAGCAAGCAACAACTGCGGTTATATCTACGTTGTTTCCACTGACGCAGGTTCCGTTGTTGTCGGTGTTAACGCATTCGGCGTTGCAAAAGCAATCGACCTTGAAGGTAATGACGTAACCGCAACCGCAACCGATGCTGTTGCTGCCGCTGTTGCAGCTGCTCCTGCACTTGTAACCGAAAACCTTGAAGGATACACCGCAACCGTTGCTTCCGCATTCGAAGAAGGCGCAGTTATCACTCCTGTTGAAGGACTTAACGTATTCTCCGATGTAATGGCTGCATTCACCGTAACTGTCGGCGAAGAAACCTATTATGCAGTTATCACCGGACCTCTTGCATATGCTGACGAAACCATGAAGATGATGGTTGTTCTCAATGCAAACGGCGAAGTTGTAACTTACAAAACTTATACCGAACTTATTCTCCACGGAGAATATTACGCAAACCATGAACTTACCGATTCTGCTGCATACAGAGATCAGTTCCTCGGCCTTACCGAAGCAACTTATTCCGACGATATGACTCTTGTTGCTGGCGCAACCATGACTGCTAATGCTGTTGCAAGCAACTTCCGCAGCGCATTCGAAGCTTTCAATCTCATTAAGGAGGTTGTTGCATAATGAAAAAATTAGGTATACTTCTTAAAGGTATTATTAAAGAGAACCCTGTTCTCGTTCTTCTTCTCGGAACCTGCCCCGCTCTTGCAACCACCACCGGAGTTATCTCCGCTCTTGCAATGGGCGTTGCAGCAACCGCTGTTCTCATTTGCTCCAACATCGTAATTTCCGCACTCCGCAAAGCAATTCCGGACAAAGTTCGCATTCCTTGCTACATTGTTGTAATCGCAGGTTTTGTATCCGTTGTTCAGATGCTTATGCAGGCATATTTCCCGGATCTTTACGATATGCTCGGCGTATATCTTGCTCTTATCGTTGTTAACTGCATCATCCTCGGCCGTGCCGAAATGTTTGCACGCAAAAACGGAATCATCGATTCCGCTCTCGACGGTATCGGCATGGGCCTTGGTTTCACCCTTGCTCTTGTACTTATGGGTTCCGTTCGCGAAATCATCGGTGCAGGCACCTGGGCAGGAATCGAACTTACCGCTATTAAACCTTATGCAGTTTCCATCATGACCGCAGCTCCCGGCGGCTTCCTTGTATTCGGATGCCTCATCGCTCTTGTAAACAAAGTTCTTTCCGGCAAAAAAGCAAACAAAGAACTTTCCTGCGCAGGATGCCCCAACGCTGCTCTCTGCAACAAAGAAACCTGCGAATCTGATGCAAAGGAGGAAAATAAATAATGAAAGAACTTATTGTTATCCTCATGAGCGCAATTCTTGTTAACAACTACGTTCTTAACAAGTTCCTCGGAATCTGCCCCTTCCTCGGCGTTTCCAAAAAATCCGACCAGGCAGTAGGCATGGGCGCTTCTGTTATTTTCGTAATGCTTGTTGCAACCGCTGCAACCTGGCCCATCTATAACTACCTTCTTGCACCCAACGGTCTTGCATATCTTCAGACCATTGTGTTTATCCTTGTAATTGCGGCTCTTGTTCAGTTTGTTGAGATCTTCCTCAAAAAATTCATCCCCGCACTTCACAAATCCCTTGGCGTATATCTTCCTCTCATCACCACCAACTGCGCGGTTCTCGGTGTTACCATCAACAACATCACCGATGAATACACCTTCATCGAATCCATGGTAAGCTCCCTTGGCTGCGGACTTGGTTTCCTTCTTGCAATGTGGCTCTTCGCCGGTGTAAGAAACCGTCTTGAGGAATCCGACGCTCCCGAATGCTTCAAAGGTATGCCCATCACTCTTGTTGCAGCATCCATTGTTTCCGTTGCATTTATGGGATTCGGCGGCATTATCGATAAACTCTTCGCATAAGGAGATAATAAAAGATGACTGACGTTATTATTACCGCTGCACTTGTTGTAGCAGGAATTGGCCTTGCATGTTCCCTTCTTCTTGTCCTTGCTTCCCATTTCATGGGAGTTAAGGTAAACCCGGTGGAAGGCAAAGTTCGTGACTGCCTTCCCGGCGCAAACTGCGGAGCCTGCGGTTTTTCCGGCTGCGATGCTTATGCAAAAGCTCTTGCCGAAAATTCCGAAACTCCCGCAAACCTTTGCCGTCCCGGCGGTGAAGGAACCGTAAAAGCAATCTGCGAAATCCTTGGCGTTGAAGCCGAGGCAGCAGAGCCCGTTACCGCTTTCGTACATTGCGGCGGTGATTGTGACAAACAGGTTCAGAAAGAAATTTATCAGGGACTCAACTCCTGCGCAGCAGCAAAAATGCTCTATGGCGGAAAAGGCGCATGCCTTTTCGGATGCCTCGGATGCGGCGACTGCGCAACCGTTTGCACCCATGATGCAATCTGCATCGTAAACGGTGTTGCAAAAGTTAACCCTGAAAAATGTGCGGGATGCGGCCTTTGCGTTGCAAAATGCCCCAACCACCTTATTTCTATCGTTCCGAAAGCTGAAAAAGCTGTCATCACCTGCTCCAATCACGAAAAAGGTGCGGTCGTTCGCAAAGAATGCCAGAACGGCTGTATCGGCTGTATGAAATGCCAGAAAAACTGCCCCGCAGAGGCAATCAAAGTCGAAAACTTCCTTGCAACCGTTGATTATGAAAAATGCATCGGATGCGGAAAATGCGTTTCCGACTGTCCCGTAGGCTGTCTTGAAATGCTCAAGGCATAATCTGCAAAAATCTTTTTTAAAGGAAAATGCTCCGCCGCTTTTACTGAAAGCGGCGGAGCATTGAAAAACTCGGTGAATATGAAAGATAAAAAAGTCAGAAATGACATAATTCTCGGTGTTGCCGTAATAATTGCGGCGGCGGGAATCTGGCTCGGAAGCGAGCTTCTTAAAGAAAACGGCGATTTTGCCGTTGTTACAGTAAACGGAACCGAAACAGCGAGATATCCTCTTGATACCGATGCGGAAATCCGTCTTGAAAGCGAAAACGGAGGATATAATATCCTTATTATAAAGGATGGAAAAGCAGACGTTACCGAAGCTTCCTGCCCGGACCATGTCTGTGTTGACCAGCGTTCTATAAGCAAAACAGGGGAGGCAATAACCTGTCTTCCGAACAAAACAGTAATTACAGTTGAGGGCAAAGACGAAGCCGATTTTGATTTTGTGTCTTAAAGAATTATGAAAACAAAAAAAGTTGCAATGCTTGGGCTTTCAATTGCCCTTGCGATGATAATGTCGTATATAGAGGTTCTTGTTCCCATTTCCTTTGCGGTTCCGGGAATTAAAATGGGCCTTGCAAATATAGTAATAATATTTGTACTTTATAAAATAGGTACAAAGGAAGCAATTCTTGTTTCCCTTATCCGTGTGTTCCTTGTTTCCCTTCTTTTCAGCAACGTTATGGCAATGTGGTACAGCCTTGCCGGTGCGGTGCTTTCTCTCGGAATCATGTGGATACTTAAAAAGACGGATAAATTTTCCGTTGTCGGTGTTTCAATCGCCGGCGGAATCATGCATAACGTCGGACAGATAATAATGGCGGTGATCGTTCTCGGAACGGAACAGATCGCGCTTTATCTACCGGTTCTTGTAATAACCGGTACCGTGACCGGCGTTGTTATCGGAATTGTTTCCGGACTTGTTATTAACAGGTTCAAAAAAATAAGACTTTGATTTTTTTGAAAGAGCATCTAAAAAAGATGCTCTTTTTTTATATATTTATACAATAATAAAATATAATATGGACGAAAACGGTTTGCTGTGATAGAATATAAAAGGTTTAATCCGCTTTAAAAGGGGGAAGATTAATGTATCTTAAAGATACCCATAAAATCTGGCTTGCAACCGGAGAAAAAGCAGTTTTTCTTGAACCGGGAATGGCAAACCGCCACGGACTTATTGCCGGCGCAACCGGTACCGGCAAAACCGTAACCTTAAAAGTTCTTGCGGAAGCTTTCAGCGAAATGGGCGTTCCGGTTTTTCTCGGCGATATTAAAGGCGACCTAACCGGAATGATCAATTCCGGAAAGGAAACAAAACATATCCGCAGAAGTATCGACAATATGGGTCTTGATTCCTTCGGATATGATTATAAAAGCTATCCGGTAAGATTCTTTGACGTTTACGGAAAAAAAGGACATCCGGTGCGCACCACCATAACCGATATGGGTCCCGAACTTCTTTCAAGACTTCTTGAACTGACACCTGTTCAGGACGGCGTTCTCCGTATAATCTTCCGCATTGCGGACGACGAAGGACTTATTCTTTCCGACCTCAAGGATCTTCGCGCAATGGCGCAGTATGTTGGCGACAACGCAAAGGAATATAAGCTTACTTACGGAAACGTTTCTTCCCAGAGTATCGGCGCTATCCAGCGCGCGCTCCTCAAACTCGAGGATGAAGGCGGAAATATTTTCTTCGGAGAACCGGAACTTGATCTTTCAGACTGGATCGATTGGGATGAAGAGGGAAAAGGCGTCATGAACATTCTTGAATGTCAGGAACTTTTCCAGCATCCTCTTCTTTACGGAACGTTCCTTCTCTGGATGCTTTCGGAAATCTATGAGATGTTCCCGGAAGCAGGCGACCTTGAAAAACCGAAGCTTGCGTTTTTCTTCGACGAAGCACATCTTCTTTTCGACGGAGCACCGAAAGCTCTTGTTGAAACCGTCGAAAGAATGGTCCGCCTTATCCGTTCAAAAGGCGTTTCCGTCTGGTTCATAAGCCAGAATCCTTCGGATATTCCGGATTCCGTTCTCGGACAGATAGGCAACCGCGTTCAGCACGGACTTCGTGCATACACCCCCGCAGACCAGAAAGCACTTCGCGCTGCGGCAAACTCCTTCCGCGCAAATCCGGCTTTTGATACTGAGGAAGCTCTTGTCGCTCTCGGAACAGGCGAAGCGCTTGTTTCCGTACTTGACGAAAAAGGCGTTCCCACAATTGTTGAAAAAGCAAATATCCTTCCGCCCAGCAGTTCCATGGATGCCGCTTCCGAGGGAGAAGTTAAGGCTGCGATTGAAAACAGCCCTCTTTTCGGAAAATATGAGGAAGTTAAGGATGAGGAATCTGCTTACGAAGTTATAACCGAACAGAACGAAAAAGAAGCGGAAGAAGAAAAGAAAGCCGCTGAAAAAGAAGCCAAGGAGAAAGAAAAAGAGAAAAAGGCAAAGGAAAAGGAAAAATCCAAAAAGAAAACCACCTCCAAGGCAGCCAAAAAAGCAACAAGCGCCTTTACAAAAACAGTAAACTCCGCCGCAAATACAATCGGACGCGAAGTCGGAAAGAAAATTGTCCGCGGAATTTTCGATACATTTCTTAAAGGTTAAAAAGGAGATCTGAAAATGGATATCATCAAAGAAAAAATCAACGAAATCGTGGAAAAAATCAAAAACGATAAAGATATTGCCGCAAAATTCAAAAAAGATCCTATCACAACCGTTGAAGGACTTATCGGAATCGATCTTCCCAACGACCAAATCGAAAAAATTGTTGACGGAATCAAAGCAAAAATCGCTCTTGATAAAATCGACCTCGATAATATCGATCTCAACAAAGTTGCCGGCGCTCTCGGCGGACTTTTCGGCAAAAAATAAATTTAAGCGAGGTTTTTAAGCTGTGATTCCGAAGGTTTATTCCTCCGAAGAATTTGAAGAAAAATATACCTATTCCGGCGAACTTGGTTTTGAATGGTCGCCGGAAAAAACCGCTTTCCGTCTTTGGGCGCCGACTGCCGAAAAGGCAAAAGTCCGCCTTTTCAAAAGCGGAAACCCTGCCGCGGAAGATTGTTCTGAAGAAATTGAAATGGTTTCCGACGTTTACGGAACCTGGGTTGCCGAAAAGGAAGGCGACCTCAACGGAGTTTATTACACCTTTTCCGTAACGGTTGACGGTGAGAAAAAAGAAGCGGCGGATCCTTATGCAAGGGCTGCCGGAACAAACGGAAAACGTTCGATGGTAATCGATCTTGCGAAAACCGATCCGGAAGACTGGGAAGAGGATAGGGGCGTTTTTTACGGAAAAAGCATCACAGATGCGGTTCTTTATGAACTCCATATCCGCGACCTTTCCTCTGACGAAAGTTCCGGAATCGTTAAAAAAGGAAAATTCCTCGGCGCCGCGGAGGAAGGAACAAAAACTCCCGAAGGCGTTCCGACCGGTCTTGACCATATAAAAGAACTTGGTGTGACCCATGTTCATCTTCTTCCGAGTTTCGATTACGGTTCCGTGGATGAATCCGCTTTGGATAAACCCCAGTTTAACTGGGGATACGATCCGGAAAACTTCAATATTCCGGAAGGTTCCTATTCGACCGATCCGGAAAAAGGTGAAGTCCGGATCCGCGAAATGAAACAGATGATAAGAACGTTCCATAAAAACGGAATCGGCGTTGTAATGGATGTGGTCTACAACCATGTTTTCCATACTGAGGAATTTTGTCTCAACGTTCTTGTTCCCGGATATTTCAGCCGCACCGACGAAAATGGAAATTATTCCGCCGGTTCCGGATGCGGAAACGATACCGCTTCCGAAAGAAGCATGGTAAAAAAATATATTGTGGATTCGGTAAAATACTGGGCGGACGAATATCATATCGACGGTTTCCGCTTCGATCTTTCGGGACTTCTTGATATTGCGACCATGAACGAAATCACGGAAGCTGTCCATCCTACCCATCCCAATGTTATTTTCTACTGCGAAGGCTGGGTAATGCCCACCCATGTCACAAAACCTGTTGTGGAACTTGCAAACCAGTATAATTCCGAAAAAATGCCCGGTTGTTCTTTCTTCAGCGATACGATAAGGGACTATCTCATCGGTCCGGCATTCAAAGCGGAAGAAAAAGGCTTTGCAACCGGAAAAACCGGCGGAAAGGAACTTTTTGAAGAATGCTTCAAAGGTATGCCTTTCTGGTGCAAAAATCCGACAAAATGCATCAATTACGTTTCCTGTCACGACGGTTACACCCTCTTTGACAGAATAGGAATTGCCTGCCCGGAAGCGGATTTTGAAGAAAAAGTCCGCCGCAACAATCTTACTGCCGCGGTTTATATGCTTTCACAGGGTGTTCCTTTCTTCCAGGCAGGCGAGGAGATGCTTCGCCAGAAAATAAATCCGGACGGAACCCCCGAACACAACAGCTATAAATCTCCGGATTCGGTGAACAGCCTTAAATGGAGCAATCTTTCAGAGCCTGAATACAAAAAGGTTTTTGAATATTATAAAGGTCTTATCCGTTTCAGAAAAACCCACGGTGCGCTTCGCCTTGAAAGTGCCGGCGAGGTTTATTCCCATGTTTCCGTTGCGGAAACCGGAGCGGAGGATGTTTTTGCTTTCCATATCTGGGGAGGAATAAAGGACGAAACCGCAGAAGCAATTTTTGTTGCTTTCAATCCGACAAAAGAGGAAAAGAATATCCATCTTCCGGTCGGAAAATGGAAGCTTTGCATAAACGGCGAAAACGCCGGAACCGAAGTTCTTTCCGAAGAAGAAAAAACTTTTGTAATTCCGCCGCTTTGCGCTGTGGCGATGATAAAATAAAAAAACAGGAACACGCTTCAAGGCGTGTTCCTGTTTTTTTATGGGTTTGAAATTCAAAAGAAGAGTTACCAAATCTCTAATCTATTCCAACATTATTAATATATCAAATTATGTCGAAAGTGTCAATAGTTTTCAACATATTGTGATATAAATATACCTTTTGCACAAAGGAAACAACCCTTTTTCGTAAAGTATTGCGGATTGAAAATCGCAGAAAAAGGTGGTATATTTAAATCACAGAAAGGATGATTCCAATGTACAAATGAAAATTTGAAAACTCGTAAAGAAGGGTTTTCAAAAAAGGGATCGAATGACCTTCGGCTGATAAAAAGTTCTGAAACAGGCTGTTAGAAGAAGTGCGAAACTGAAAACAAAAAAACGGAACTTGGCTGATAGTGATACGAAGGCTTCGGTATCAGAAGAAAGAGAGGTTGAGATAATTGACGGATTTTAAGAGTTCACAGAAATAACCCTTGGTCGTTGCAGGTGAAAGATGCATTCGATCAAGGGTTATTTCTCATTTATAAGGTTTTTTATTGGTGTTTGCCCGCAAGGGCTTTTTTTATTGCCTGGAAATAAAAAAAGCCGGCTTTTGGCCGGACAACATATTAAATCTACCATGATTTAGAATAAATGTCAATAGTTTTCAACATATAGTGAATAATATATGCTTTTTGCACAAAAGAAAAGCCGCTTTTTCGTAAGTTATTGCGGATTGAAAACCGCCGGAAAAGGTGGTATATTTAAGTCACAGAAAGGATGATACCCGATGTACAGATAAACATCAGGGATTCGGATCAAAAACCAATGAAGCCTAAAAATCCGAATCAAAAAAATGGCTGACCTTCGGAAGAACAAAGAATAGAAAGTTCCGACATCAAGAACAACCCGCTTAAGGGGAAAAGAAGAAAAAAGAAGTGTTAAAGGGAACGAAGAAAAATTGACATACGAAGGCAGCGGAAAGAACATCCGAATAAAAAGAAAGAGAGGTTAAAATGATGTTAGATACTAAAACAGAACAGAAATGACCCTTGCTTTATCGTAGGTGAAAGATGCGGTAATTCAAGGGTCATTTCATTTGTGGAAGAAACGATCTGATGGCTGCGCCGGGTGGGCGTTTTTTTTATTTCCAAAAATAAAAAAAGACGGCCATTTTTGGCCGCCCAACATTTATAATATACTCCTCCCGAGGACAAATGTCAATAGCCGGAGAACAATTTCTGTGTTCTGCATAACTTTATCGCTTTAACTTAGTACAATATTGCGGATTGAAAACCGACAGAAAAGGTGGTATATTTAAATCACAGAAAGGATGATTCCAATGTACAATTAAATTTTGAAAGTTCAATTCTTAAAAGGAACTTTCGGAGGAAAAACCGTTACCACCTTTGGTAAAAAGATTTCCGGCATAAAATCATGTCCCAACTTTTGATTGACGCGTTTTATTTAATAGGCTAAAAAGTAAGAAGCGTTTGGAAATTGCAATCAGCCGAAGACAGCGGAAACTGCAGAAAGAGAGGTTGAAATATGACAGACTTTAAAACCGAACAGAGATGACCCTTGCTTTATCGTAGGTGAAAGATGCGATAATTCAAGGGTCATTTCATTTGTGAAAGAAACAAGGATGTTTGCGCCGAAGGGGCGCTTTTTTATTGCAAAAAAATAACCCGCTTTTTTGAAAGCGGGCATTTTATAAATTTTAAAGATTTTCAGTTGCGGCTCTTTCCGCGATGAGAAGTTTTTTGTAATTTTCAATATATTTTCCGAAGCCCTCAAGATCTTCCGTTTTCGGTGCAAATTTTTTTGATTTTGCGCCGGAAAAAACTTTTTCGTCAAGATAATCTTCAAGCTTTTCGCCTTCGTTCTTATTGACGGAATAGGAAGCAAGAATCGCCATTCCCCAAGCGCCGCCTTCGCCGGCGTTTTCCATTACAACAACGTCAGCTCCGGTTGCGGCGGCAAGAGCTTTTGCGGCAAAATCGGATTTAAAAAGTCCGCCGTGTCCGGTCATGCGTTCGATTCTGACTTTCTCGGTTTCAAGGGTTTCCATTCCGATTTTAACCGTTGCAAAAGCGGAATAAACAAGAGAACGGGAAAAGTTTGCAAGATTGAAGTTGCTTTCCGGAAGACGGGCAACAAGGGGACGTCCTTTTGTAAAACCGGTTATATGTTCGCCGGAAAGATAGTTGCAGGAAAGAACTCCGGCGCAATCCGGTTCGGCGTTTTCCGCTTCGGAAAACATTTTTCCGAGAACGGATCCGCGGTCAAGTTCAATGCCGAATTTTCCGCCGAGTTGTGCGAACATATCGGCGAATGCGTTGAGCTCGGAAGAACAGTTGTTGCAATGTACCATTGCAACAGGGGAACCGCCGGGAGTTGCGGTAACGTCGATTTCACGGTAAAGTTTCGAAAGTTCCTTTTCAAGAACGATCATTGCAAAAACGGAAGTTCCCGCTGAAACATTTCCCGTTGCAGGACGGACGCTGTTGGTTGCGGTCATTCCGGTTCCTGCGTCGCCTTCCGGAGGACACATAGGTATTCCGGCGGAAAGGTCGCCTTCATCATCGAGGAATTTTGCGCCTTTTTCGGAAAGATATCCGCAGATATCGCCGGCGGCGGCAACCTTCGGAAGAATATCCTCCGCTTTATAGCCTATTCCTTTTTCTGCCATCATCGCGTTGAGTTTTTCAAGCATTGCGGCGCTGTATTCCGGTCTGTCCGCTTCGGCGGGGAACATTCCGGAAGCATCGCCGATTCCGAGAACGAATTCATCGGAAAGAAGATAATGAACATAGCAGGAAAGAGTCATTAATTTATCGATTTTTGCAATATGTTCTTCGCCGTCAAGAACCTGCTGCCAGAAATGTGCAATGCTCCATCTTTGGGGAATGTTGAAACCGAATTCTTCCGTAAGCATATCCGCGGCGGCGGTTGTGTTTGTGTTGCGCCATGTTCTGAAAGGAGCAAGAAAATTATCATCCTTATCAAGAGCTATATAACCGTGCATCATTGCGGAAATTCCGAGGGAAGCAAGGTTTTTAAGTGTTACTCCGTATTTTTCGAAAACGTCTTTTTTAAGGGAACGGTAACAGTTTTTAAGTCCGGAACTTACGTCATCAAGATGGTATGTCCAGATTCCGTTTTCAAAACGGTTTTCCCAATCGTGATATCCTACGGCGAGAACCTCCGCATTGCGGTTTATGAGAACGGCTTTTATTCTTGTTGAACCGAGTTCGATTCCGAGTGAACATTCGCCGTTTTCGATCTGGGATTTTAAAATTTCGTCCATATTCTTCCGCTCCTTAAAAAATCTTATAAAATTATGTTAACACGGAGCGGGGAAAAAAGCAATAGAATAAAGCTTTTTGAAAAAACAAAACCTGCCGTAAGGCAGGCATAAACGTTTTAAATTTCCCTTGCAAGTTTCAGAAGATAGTTCATCTTCGCTTTCTGGGCGTTCTGTTCAAAAATCGCTGATTCAAGAAGATATTCATCGGTTGTAAGGTTGAAAACAGCTTCGGTTTTCCTGATTTCCAATTCAAGCGCTTCAATGTCCGACCGAAGGCTTTCCCTTTCCTCCGCGCGTTTTTTCAAAAGTCTTTTTTCTGCTCTTTTTTTAAATAAATTCATATTTTTCGCCTCCGGTTCAATCTTATGAAAAAGTTTTGGAAGCTATGAAGATATTTATTCAAAAAAGTTTGACAAAAACAAATTATAAGGATATAATATTATAGTTAACTTAACACCGAGGTGTAGCGCAATTGGCGCAAAATCCGAAGCGCCGCCAGTGGCGGATAAAGCGAGGATTTTGCGGCGCAGCGGTCAAAAATTTCAAGGCGTTATGCCGCAGAAATTTTTGGGCACCGCAAGAGGAAGCGCGCCTGCTTTTAAATTACAATCGAAAACATAATATCGAGGTGTAGCGCAATTGGTAGCGCGCCTGCTTTGGGAGCAGGATGCTGCAGGTTCGAGTCCTGTCACTTCGACCAAATAAGCACGATGGTTTTGATACAAAACCATCTTGCTTTTGCTTCCGTTGACATTTTTGTGTTTACGCGATACAATCAATTCGACAAACTTGAATTTGTGTGATACCTCCGTAATTGTATTATTGCAACTTCACGTTGCGTAAATGCAAATATAGGTTGGTGGATTTCCCTTTTCCTGTGTTTATAATTAGTTGTGTAAAGGAGGTAACTGTATGAGTTTTGCAGAAAATCTGAAACAACTAAGAAAAGAGAAGCAATTATCGCAGGAGGAGTTAGCGGATATTCTGGATGTGAGTCGTCAAGCTATCTCAAAATGGGAACAAGGAATGGGATACCCAGAAGTGGAAAAATTGCTGTTACTTTCAAGCAAACTGAATATTTCTCTGGATAGCTTAATGGCAACGGAGATTACACAAGAGTTCAATACAAAAAAGCAGAATGCAACAGGAAAAATCACGATAACATCACCAATTGAACGTGTAATTGCTACTTGTCATAAGGTTGTGTCTTCTCAAAAAATGTCTAGTGGGAAATCATCACCACAGTATGCACTTTTCGGAAAAAATGAAGGAAACGGATTTTTCGGTGAAGAACCAACGACTTTTTTAGGCTGGTATGCGACTGAAGAGGATATATCAAAAGAAATCATGGAAATCCACAACGCAATTGTTAATGGGATTGCGACATATACTTTGCAGTACAGTGTTCGGACGAAAAAACGGTTGCTTGGAATGAGAATAGAATTAGAATAGCAAGC